>NZ_JBPPTR010000001.1:0-257833 GCF_053544215.1 Rothia sp. 88186D007BW
GGCACCATCGACAACGGTTCAGTATGGGTCAACGAGAACCTGAACCCCGCTCCCATCGAAGAAGCTCCCCTGGTTACTGACAAGGGCCCTGGCGTTACTCACGAACTGCCTGAAGGTCACATCGGCATCAACGGCCCCGGCACCACTGCTGAGCCCAAGCCCACCATCGACCCTTCAACCATCGTAGTTGACGACAAGACCCCTGCTACTGACGAGCCTTCCGCTCCTGCAGTAGAGGAAACCCCTGCTGCTGAGGAGACTTCCGCTCCTGCAGTTGAAGAGACCTCCGCTCCCGCCGCTGATGAGACTTCTGCACCTGCTGTAGAAGAAACTGAAGCAGCTGCTGCACCGGTAGCTTCAAACGGCACCACTCAGGCACCTGCCGCTCAGGCACCTGCCGCTCAGGCTCCCGCTGCTAACAACGCTCAGCAGCAGAACCTGGCTCAGACTGGTGCTTCCAACGCCACTCTGCTCGCCCTGGGCGGTCTGGCTGTCCTGGTTCTGGGTGCAGGCGCAGTTGTTGCTGCCCGCCGCTTCCAGGCCTAAGGTTTATAGCCTTTACCACTGAGGTGTTACCCTCCTGCTGCAAGCGGTGAGGGCCACTTCTTCCCATAGATAGTGGGGGTGTAACCGTGTGGTTGCACCCCCACTATCTGCATTATTTTTACTAGCACTTGGTTCTCACTCGCCAGCTATTTTGAGAGGTTACCTCTATGAAAAACTCATTCTTGACTAAAACTCTTACTCTTGCCCTCCTTGCAGGTGCAGGCTTGACCGGTTGTTCTTCTGAGCAAGCTAACCAAGGTTCTATTCCTAGCGCCTCAGAAACCTACAGTCTTGCTACGTCCGATGTGGTACATGATGCCGGTGATTTGCTGTCGCAGGAGCAGGAAGAAGCGCTAGCCAATCAGATTCGCCAGAAAATTGATGAGCATGGGTCCCCGCTGGTACAGGTTTACCTGTATGACCAGAAGATGGATCAGTTCAAGGTAGAAGTTCAGCGTCTGATTGATGGTTCCGACAATGCTGAGTTCCGTCAGAAGGGCGCAATTATTGCGGTAGATAAGCAGGGCAAGGCGGTTTTCATTGCTCGAGGTTCGGAGCTTCGGGGAACTCTGACCGATAATGAGGCTGCCAAGATTGTGGAGACGTCCTTGATTCCTCAGTTGGCGAAGCAGGATTACGCTGGGGGCCTGGCGTCGGCTGTTGACGAAATCTACGTAAAATCAGCGCAATAAGTTTGTGCCCTATACCTGCTATGAGCAGGTGATTCTTGAGCGCCGTAGCAAGCGGAGCCTGCTGGTAGTTGGATTACTTGTATCTGTCATATTCTGTCTCTGCCCAGCTCAAATTTCAGAGAGCTGGGGCACAGCGTTGTATTCTTGAGATAGAAACTGCCCACAAGCGACAAGGGAGATGCCCCTTCATGGCAAAGATTATCTACACCCACACCGATGAGGCTCCGCTGCTGGCGACCTACTCCTTCCTACCTATTCTTGAGGCTTACGCTTCAACTGCTGGTGTTGAGGTAGAGACCCGTGACATTTCACTTGCCGGCCGTATTCTGGCCCAGTTCAGTGATATTCTCCCTGCAGAGCAGCAGGTTGAGGACGCCCTGAGCGAGCTGGGCGATCTGGTGAAGACCCCCGAAGCTAACATCATCAAGCTGCCTAACATTTCTGCGTCCGTACCGCAGCTTAAGGCTGCTATCGCCGAGTTGCAGGGTAAGGGCTACGCGATCCCCGATTACCCTGATGAGGTTGTGACCGAGCAGGATAAGGACGTCCGCGCCCGCTACGACCGTGTGAAGGGCTCCGCTGTGAACCCGGTTCTACGCGAGGGCAACTCTGACCGCCGCGCTCCCCTGTCTGTTAAGAACTATGCCCGTAAGAACCCTCATTCTATGGGGGCCTGGTCAGCTGATTCTAAGACTAATGTTGCCACCATGGGCCATGATGACTTTTTCTCTAACGAGAAGTCCGTGATTATGGGGGCTGACGACACTCTGAAGATTCAGCATGTGGGTGCTGATGGTACTGTGACTGTTTTGAAGGAATCTCTTCCGGTGCTTGCCGGTGAGATTGTGGACGGCACCTACATGAATGTAGCTGAGCTCGATAAGTTCTTGGCTGAGCAGATTGCCCGCGCGAAGGCTGAGGGTGTGCTTTTCTCGGTGCATTTGAAGGCCACCATGATGAAGGTTTCTGACCCTGTTCTTTTTGGCCGTGTGGTGCGCGCTTATTTCTCTGAGCTTTTTGAGACCTATGGTGAGCAGTTGGATGCGGCAGGGTTGAACGGTAACAATGGCCTGGCCGCTATTATCTCCGGTATTGATTCTCTGCCTGCTGATATTCAGGGTGGGGTTCGTGAGCTGATTGAGAAGGGCCTGGCTGAGGGCCCGGAGCTGGCTTACGTCAATTCTGATAAGGGTATTACTAACTTGCATGTCCCTTCAGATGTGATTGTGGATGCTTCCATGCCCGCTATGATTCGTACTTCCGGGAAGATGTGGGGTAAGGACGGCCAGCAGGCTGACACGCTGGCTGTGCTCCCTGATTCTTGCTATGCGGGTGTCTACCAGACTGTTATTGAGGACTGCCGCGCCAACGGCGCCTTTGACCCCACCACTATGGGCACTGTGCCCAATGTGGGCCTGATGGCCCAGAAGGCTGAGGAGTACGGTTCTCACGATAAGACCTTCCAGCTTGAGGCGGACGGCAAGGTTCAGGTGGTGAACTCTGCAGGGGAGGTACTCATTGAGTATGAGGTGTCTGCCGGTGATATCTGGCGTGCCTGCCAGACCAAGGACGTCCCCGTGCAGGACTGGGTCAAGCTGGCCGTCACCCGCGCCCGCGACTCCCAGACCCCCGCTATCTTCTGGCTGGATAAGAACCGGGCCCACGACGCAAACCTGATTGCCAAGGTCGAGAAGTACCTGCCCGAGCACGACACTTCAGGTCTGGATATCCGCATTCTGGCTCCTGCTGAGGCAACCCAGTTCTCCATTGACCGCATCCGCAAGGGTGAGGACACCATTTCGGTGACAGGCAACGTGCTGCGTGACTACCTGACCGACCTCTTCCCCATTCTGGAGCTGGGCACCTCAGCCAAGATGCTGTCCATTGTTCCACTCATTAACGGTGGTGGTCTCTTTGAGACCGGCGCTGGTGGTTCTGCCCCCAAGCACGTTCAGCAGGTTCTGGAAGAGAACCACCTGCGCTGGGATTCTTTGGGTGAGTTCCTGGCCCTGGCGGCTTCCTTTGAGCACCTGGCCAAGACCACCGGTAATGCTTCTGCCCAGGTTCTGGCTGACACCCTGGATAAGGCGACCGGTACTTTCTTGAACGAGAACAAGTCACCTTCCCGCCGGGTGGGCGAGATTGATAACCGTGGCTCACACTTCTACTTGGCCAAGTTCTGGGCTGAGGAGCTGGCTGCTCAGGGCGCGGACGCCGATCTGGCGGCTAAGTTCGCCCCGGTAGCTGAGGCTCTGGGCTCGAACGAGGAGAAGATTGTGGCTGAGCTGCTGGACGCCCAGGGCTCCCCCGCCGACCTAGGCGGCTACTACAAGCCCGAGGACGCCAAGGCATCAGCCGTCATGCGCCCCAGCGCCACGCTGAATGACGTGGTGGATGGGTTGAAGAAGTAGTTTTAACTACAAGGAAACGTTAGGTGCACTTCAATATTTTATCCAAGAAAATTTGGAGTGCACCTTTTTATTTATTATGAAAACTAAAGAAATATTAAAATATTTTAACAAAGAAAAAAATAAATACTCACCCATCAGCGGGGAGCAAATTGGACAAGGCGGACAAGGGTCAATACGACTCGTCCAAGACAATAATGGAAATAAATTTGCATTAAAAGTCCCAAACAAATCTATTAACAAAGATAAGAATGAGTATCTCAGGGCTAAGCAGGAAGTTCTCACCGTTTCGGAAATTAATCATAAAAATATAGTAAACATTATTCAGTTCGAAGAAATTGTCCCCTCCCCCGATGACCTCCAGAAAGGTCTGATAGCATACTTAATGCCGCTTTATAGCAGCGACTTAAGAAAACATCTAGAAAATTTAAATACTAGACCTCTTCATTTTTCTGACCCTAAATATTTTTTACGCATTAAATGTCAACTAAAAATCATACGCGATGTACTTGAAGGCCTAAAATACATACACGATAAAGATATCATTCACAGAGATCTCAAGCCAGAAAATATTCTAATCGAAGATACTGGATTAGCCGTAATAACAGATTTTGGAATCTCGCACTTCCCTGGATCCAACTTAACCCAAAAAAGGATCTTTTAGCCAACCGTTCTTATCTAGCCCCGGAACAAAAAAGAGAATCTTTCGAGGAAATTACTAAAAAAGTAGATATTTACTCAGCTGGCCTAATCATTAATGAAATTCTTACTGGAAGAAATCCGGCTGGCACGAACTACATCAAGATTGCTGATGTACACCCGGTCCTATACAGAGTAGATACCATTGTAGAAAAAATGATTTCCTTTAATCCCAAC
Organism: Rothia sp. 88186D007BW; assembly: GCF_053544215.1. Classification (NCBI taxonomy): domain Bacteria; kingdom Bacillati; phylum Actinomycetota; class Actinomycetes; order Micrococcales; family Micrococcaceae; genus Rothia; species Rothia sp. 88186D007BW. Next base: position 4,523 of record NZ_JBPPTR010000001.1, read on the forward strand.
GACAGGCCCAGTATAGAATTCATTGTTTTTTGGATAGATGAAATACTAAATGAACTTGAGGATATTGAAAACAATTACAACCTTAACATCTCAGCGCCAAGTTTAAAAAACCAGGCAATATCCGATGAGGCTTATTCAAAAGTCCCACCCGCAGCCAAAAACACCAACCCCCGCACCACCGAAAACACCCGCCCACACAACCCCAACGGCCGCCTAAACCCCGTCTGAAGAATCCGCCAAGTCTTGATTTGAGCGATGACACGTTTCACCACAGCTCGCACCCTGTTCATCACACGATGATTGTCCTTGACAGCCTTCGATGTCTTCACCGCCGGGTTTGCCCCTTGGGTGGTGTCAGTAGCCCCAAACCTACCTAGCCTTTATCAGCTAGAGGTATCTCATCTACGTACCTATCTACACCATGCTTTTTGAGGGCATAAGCATCGTGCCGAGCACCAGGTAGCCGGTCAGTGATGAGCAGAAGCTTACCGTTGATGGCGCAGAGGACTTGGTGATTGCACCGGGCCTGTTTGTGCTGACCAGAGACGTTGGTTTTACCTAGTGAGCGCCAGTTCCAGACCGGTATTAGTGTCCCGTTGATGAGCAGTGCTCCTGGTGCTGTGAGTGCCTGGGATAGGATGAGGGCTGGTGGTCTGTCTCCTGGTTTTCCTCAGGTGAGGTGGTTGTTTAGGATTTGTAGTAGCGTGGGCGTTTTGCGTAGTTGTTAGCCTGGTTGTACGTTGGTGGGGTCGTTGTTTAGTTGGTGGGTGTGGGGTGTGCTTCTACTTTTGAATAAGCCTCGATATGTATCTTGCTGACCACCTAATCAATTTCAACGACAATTTAGCCAGAAAAGATCTAAATATAAACTATCATTGCAACATACATTGGAGCATTTCAAACTATTCACAACAAATAATCATCGCTGATTATATATACGAATATTGTTTGAATAAGCTATTATATGAGTGTAACGGTAGTCTTCATAAAGAAAATTTTGATTTCAATCCTAGCGAACGAGAAATAGCGCAGCAACTAGAGGAGTTTAATAATATTTGTAAAAAGTATAAAAACATGGAAAACACAAGGACCCTCAAGCGTGCAAAAGATATATTTTCAAGATGCAAAGACTACCACAGAAAAGAATTGCTCGAAAAACTTCAATCAGATGATTTCACTAAATTAATAAGCGATATTTCAGATTCCCCCATTATCCATCTAGCAAAAGAGTACGGTAAATACTTTAGAGAGGAAAACCCGGCTGGAAGTTTCAAAGACAATGTTTTAGTTCTTAAAGAAGAATCAAGCACAACAATTGAAGACTTTGCAATACACCTATACGAAGATCTATATAAATCCATAACCTCTGAACGTTTCATACGCAACTTAGAAATATCTGGTGTTCTATACCACAACCATTTAAGCTACCAGAGAATCGACCTATTATTTGACTCAATTAAATATAATTCTTTTGAAAAAGAAATAGCAGAATGGTCTATATCAAATGGTGAAAACGAAGATAAACCTTATCTAAATGAGGACGTTAATGATATTTTAAAAAAATCAACCTCTACAGGAGGGTTAACTCTACTTCCTATTAATAATAGCTTCGACTATAATATTATTGCAAAGTTTTTTGATGTTTATTCAACCTCCCTTTCACGCAAAGAATGAAAAGCAGCCCACGCACAACCCGCAATATTTTTAGAAGCGCTACCTAGCTAACACTGGACCAAGCTAAAATAGAAAATCAAGTAACCTGCCCGATTTGATATTGCTAAATGCCAAATCGTGCTCTAAACGGTTAGAATTTTCGACGTCTGGGCTAGGTTCGGTATATAAATCTTTGTTAAGAGAAGCCTCAGTTAATCCCGAGATTTACAAAATGCAGAGTTTACAATTCATCTTGTTTATTGTCTATAAGCATCTCAAGGAGAATTTAATATCAACTACTTCACCGTTGTCCTCTCCAGATGCAGTAATCAGAAAGTTGGATAGCCTTCAGCAATCATCGTGACGCCCTGCCCTTTTTCATCTTGGTGCAGGTTAGAGCTTCTATCTCTGACCTGCACTTGATAGACCCATATTACACAGAAGTGCCGTACTCAAGTATCTGAGGCGGGACTCCCACTTGCTCACCAATCATGAAGAACATAGCATCTCCGCGCGGAGCGACTTCTACCGTAGAAGCATCATCATCTAACGCAAAAATCCAGCTCGGCCTGATCCCAGTATTATTAGGGTATTTATTCTCGCCAAAATAAGACTTCACACCACAGGTTGCTATACCATCGGCTGCCCAAGTGTCACATCCGATATTTCCCATAGGAGTGGCTAGAATACCTATTTGTCTGTCGACAGCCACTTGTTCAGAAACAGGGTAAAAGCTAGTGAGTTCTACTCTGTCATTTTGCGATTGGCTGGGTGATAGTCACGATGATGTCGGCGAAACTACTAGAAATAAGCCAGGTGTTTATGCGTAGCTGAAGAACTTAGAGCGCTACGAGAGGTAATATTCAGAGCCCGCTACTGGTAGAGCTTGCCGCCCGATTCCTCCAGGTAGCAGGTGGGGCAGAGCGACTCGTAGCCCACATGCACACCATCGATGGCCACCTGGTCGCCGGCAAAAACAAACTTTCCATCAACGGTGCGACCATTGAACAAAGCCTTGCGTCCGCACCGGCAAATAGTCTTCAGTTCCTCAAGGGTGTGGGCGATCTCCAGCAGGCGGGCAGAGCCGGGGAAAGCCCGCGTCCTAAAGTCCGTACGGATGCCGTAGCACATCACCGGCACGTTCTCTACCACCGCAATCCGCATCAGGTCATCCACCTGCGCGGCGGTCAAAAACTGGGCCTCGTCCACCAGCAGGCACGAGACGGGCAGGTGCCAGTGCATACGGTCGTCATCAGCATTAGGCTCAGCAGCAGCGTGGAAAAGCTCGCGCACAGAATCGTCCACCCCCACCAAAAAATCAGCCTGGCGGGTCACGCCCAAGCGGGACACAATCTCCGTATCGCCCTTAGTATCCACCTGCGGCTTAGCCAGTAGCACCCGCTGGCCCCGCTCCTCATAGTTATGGGCAGCCTGCAACAGCGCAGTAGACTTACCCGAATTCATAGCGCCAAAACGGAAATAGAGCTTAGCCACCCGGCCACACCTTTCAACCCAGAACACTTACACAGAAAACAAGACCAAACCACACCATTCTAGCCCGGCCCGCTCCCCCGCTCACAGGCGTCCTACCCTATAAACAAGGGAGGGCCCCGGAAAACCCGGCACCCTCCCCTTTCTCACAAAGAAACTTACTTGCCTGAGACCTCAAGTCCCGAAACGTCCACGTCCTTGAGCGGAATAGTCTTTGAGCCGGTTACCAGCTTGTGCACCAGCCAGACACCAATAATGATGGGCAGACCGATGTAGGCCGAAACAACCTCAAACCAGTGGCCCGCAAAAATAGCGTTATAGTTCTGCCCAGCAATCACCATCAGACACATCAGCAGCGCAACAAACGGGCCAATGGGGAAGAGCGGAGCCTTATAAGGCAGGTCGTTCACATCCTTGCCCTGGGCCACGTAAGCGCGGCGGAAGCGGTAATGGCAGATAGCCACACCCACCCAGGTAATAAACCCAGAAAGCCCAGAAATATTAATCAGCCAGGTGTAGGCAGAACCCTCACCCACCACAGCAGACACAAACCCAAACAGGCCAATAGCAGCAGTCATCAGCAGGGCAGGCATGGGGATGCCACGGGAGTTCACGCGGGCAAAAATCTTAGGAGCACGCCCCTCAAGAGCCAGGGCGTAGAGCATACGGGATGAGACGTAAAGGCCCGAGTTACCGGCAGAAAGAATCGCAGTCAGAATGACGGCATTCATCACCGACGCGGCAAAAGCAACACCCAGATTCTCAAAAACCATGGTGAAAGGTGAGTAGGCGACGTCGGTGGCGTCCGCCCGCAGCAAGTTGGGGTGGGTGTAAGGGATCAAGGTGCCAATAACAGCGATAGCGCCAATATAGAAAAGCATGATGCGCCAAAAGACGCTCTTGAGGGCTCGGGGCACATCGCGGCGGGGGTTCTCAGACTCACCAGCGGCAACACCAATCATCTCAGTGCCCTGGAAGGAGAACCCAGCGACCATGAAGATAGCCATAATGGAGAGGAACCCGCCCTTAAAGGGGGCTTCGCCGTCGGTCCAGTTGGCGAAACCGTTATCGTGGTTGCCCAAAATACCAAAAATCATGGCAACACCGGCAATCAGGAAGACAATGACCGTAACCACCTTGATAGTAGCCAGCCAGAACTCTGATTCGCCGTAAGAACGGGCTGAGAGCACGTTGATGCCCAGAATGATGGCCAGGAATACCCCAGCCCATACCCAGCCGGGAATACCGGGCAACCAGTAGGACATAATGACGCCAGCAGCCACCAGCTCAGCAGCTACAGTAATAGCCCAGTTGAACCAGTAGTTCCAGCCCATGGCAAAACCGAAAGAGTCTGAGACGTAGCGGGAGGCAAAAGTCTGGAAGGACCCTGCAACCGGCAGGTTCGCTGCCATCTCACCCAGGGACTGCATGAGCAGCAGCACCATAATACCGATGAGCGCATAGGCCAGCAGGGCACCGCCGGGGCCAGCCTCTGCGATGGTGGAGCCGGAGGCCACGAAAAGGCCGGTGCCGATAGCGCCACCAATAGCGATCATGGAGAGGTGGCGGCTGGCCAGGCCACGCTTGAGCTCTTCTTTGGTGGGGGTGGGGGCACCGCCCGGGCTGGCCTGCCCGGCACGTACAGAGTGCGCGTCAGTAGACATAGGGGGCTACTTTCAATGGTGTGGGCGCCCCAATAGGTTCGCCCAAGGGCATAAAGACAGACTTTAGACTACCACCGCCAGCGCCCTGCACTGCCCGGTATGAAAGGGTGATTTAGTTTTGTGTATCTTCGTTGATGAAAGTGACAGATGCGCCGTGTTCGACGGTGCGGGAGACGGTGCAATCTTTTTCGGCGGAAAGTTTAATGAGGCGGTCTACCATGGAGCGGGCCTTAGCGCCCTCATCGGTGGCGGGGAAGCGCACGTTGAAGCTGACTTCGATGTTATCGAGGCTAACGGCCTTATTGTCATCGACTGTGCGCAGCCCTGATGAGTGGACAGTGAAAGTTTCGGGTTCTGCTCTGCGGCTGGTAACTACATCTACGTCGATAGCTGAGCACCCTGCGATAGCTGCTAAAAGTAGTTCGACGGGGGTGAGTAGCCCCTCGCCTTGCCCGAAGTCTAGGGTGTCACCTTTGGCGTTAGTGGCCCGGTAGTGGCGGGAGGCTACCCGTTCGACAATCACGGCCCGGTAATTAGGGTCTTGGGTGCGGGTGGTTTTGTCGGTCATAGGTGTTCTTTCTCTTATGGCAGGCACGGCTGTCTGCGTCGTCCTTGCTAATTAGGTGCTCTAGAGACAAGAGGTAGCTACGCCAAGCACCTACACACATAGCGGTGGGTATATCCCTGAAAGCCTGCTGCCTTGGGGCTGGCATGAATCCCAGCGAGCGCCCCAGCGCGAGCTGGGAGAGGGTCAGCAGGCGGAAGGGATATACCCACCGCGTAAGTGATCTTGGTTTTAGAGAGCTTCGAGAGCTGCCTTGTAGTCGGGTTCGGTGGTGATTTCGTCTACCAGCTGGGTGTAGATGACTTCACCGGCGGGGTTGATAACCACAACGGAGCGGGCCAGCAGGCCAGCCAGGGGGCCATCGGCCATGGTGACGCCGTAGTCTTCACCAAAGGAGTCGCGGAAAGCCGAAGCTGAAACAACGTTCTCGATGCCTTCAGCGCCGCAGAAGCGCTCGAATGCGAAGGGGAGGTCCTTGGAGACACACACAACGGTGGTGTTCTCCAGCTTGGATGCTTCTTCGTTGAACTTGCGGACGGAGGTGGCGCATACGCCGGTGTCGATGGAGGGGAAGATGTTCAGAACTAGGTTCTTACCCTCGAATGAGTCTGATTTTACGGTGTCGAGGTCGGTACCCACTAGGGTGAATTCCGGTGCCTTGGAACCTACGGCAGGCAGGTCGCCTACGGTCTGTACGTCATTGCCTTCAAGATGTGTAGTAGCCATAGTTTTATTGTGGCGTAAACAATTAGCCCTATGCAAGGGGTTGCGCTGTGCGGGGAACTACTGGTCGATGCCTACACCATTGTGCTCTGCCCTGAACACCATCACCTTGTCGCTATTCCATTCGTTTACAATAAATCTGTGCCAAAACTCATCAACCATGAAGAACGAAAAAAAGAAATCGCCCAGGCAGTCTGGTCGGTTCTAGCCCGTGAAGGTATCCGTGGTGTCTCAGTACGCACTGTAGCTGCCGAAGCCGGTATCTCCACAGGGTCCCTACGCCATGTCTTCCCCTCCCACGAAGAGATGCTACAGTTCTCACTTGACTATGCCGGCAAGCGTTTTATAGGAACCTTAACAAGCCGAATCTATGACAAGGAACTTATCTACAGTCTCGAAGATATCTACAGCAGCCTCTCCCCCGTTTCTGAAGAAGGCAAACTCTTCATCACTGTAGCAGCAGGTATGCTAGGCAACGCCTCCACAATCCCCGGTATTGCTAAGATTCTGCAGGCCCAAGAAGAGGACTTCCTCTACGCCTACGGCTTCCTACTCACCCAGCTACGTGCTCACGGATTTGTGCGCCCCGATATCGATATTGAGCTGGAAGTTGAAAAAGTAGTGGCCATCTTATGGGGTATCAACTGCCTCTACCTCCTCACCGATAATGAGGCCAGCGAGGAAGAGCTCATGGCCCCCATGTTCACCCACTTTAAGAACCTACTTGAAGTTTTTGCCTACCCCGAGGGCCACGGCAAGGGCTACTTTAGTCAGGAGTTCTTCAATGCCTAAACTCATTGATCACGACGAACGCAAAAAAGTTATCTCCCAAGCTGTCTGGAAGCTCCTCACCGAGCGGGGCGTTAGCGCTATCACCATTCGCAACGTCGCCGCTGAAGCAGGTATCTCCACCGGCTCCCTGCGTCATTCTTTTGATAGCCGGGTGGAGTTGGTGACCTATGCCCTTGAGCTGATTGGTCTTGAGAACGAAGCGAGCATGAGGGCAGTCTCAGTGAAAGGCCAGGATGTACTAAACACTGTGAAAATGATGGAGCATTTCGTTCCTCTCACCCCGCGCAGTCGCGCATTTTCCCGCATTACTTTGGGCATGATTGCTGAGTTGCGGTCCACCCCCGAGGTGAAAGAGATTGCCGCTGCTAGCCTCCAGCGCATCCGCACCTTCTTCCACGACATGCTGCAACACCTTGATGAGGCAGGCCAGCTCAAAGCTGGGACCGATATCAAGGTAGAGGCTAACCAGCTCACTATGCTCTGCTACGGCCTAACCACTAAGGCGATTATCGGCGGTAAAGGGTCAGACCCGGTTAATCTCAGCTATATTTTTCGCTCCAGCGTGAATGAGCTACTCACCACCCCTGTGCCCTATGCGACGCAGGAGGATATTGATGAGTTCATAGCCCTTTCTGAGGGTGTAGCGGAACTACATACCCCCGAACCATCTAGCGAAGAACAATAAATCAGGGTCAAAGCGCCCTCCCTGCACTGTTTTGGGGCAGTAAAGCGGGCAGAGCCACTGGTGGCTCTGCCCGCTTTACTGATGAGCTGCTGCTGAAGCTACCTGCTTCTACCAGGCGAACCCGATAGAGTCCTCAATCTTCTGCAAGAAATCAGGGTTGGTGTCATCAACCAGAATGGCAACGTGCATTAGCTCGTACCCATTATCGAGGGTGAAAATATAGCCGGGGTTGTTGCCCGATGCGAAACGAACCTCAGAGCGAATGACCCTGACCCCGTCCGCACGGGTGTAACTGATAGTTTCAACGGTTTCTTTGATAGACCAGGCAGGGGTGAGTCGAGCCACGATTTCTTTTTCGTTCTCTTCTGCGCTTCTTCCCTGCTCATCAACATAGGGGGTGCCCACCATAAAGCGGCCTGCGGCGTCATCGGTGCTACGGTACTGGGTGAACTGGTAGACAAAAATCTCGGCCTGGGCGGGGCTAGCGTCCTGCACATAATCCAGGGGAACGAAGAAGGTCACGCCGTTCTCAGCGAAAACAGAGCCGGGGAAGGGATCCTCAGGGGTAGGTTCCGGGGTCGGCTCTTCAGTGGTCGGTTCGGGAGTGGGCTCAGGGGTGGCAGTTTCGGTCGTTACTTCCACCGCGGGAGTGGCTGAGCTGACGCTTGCTGAAGCGGTTTGTGGGTCAGTGCGGGTAATAACTTCTTCCTGCTGGCAGGCGGTGAGAGCTAGCAAGGCACAGGCTGAGAAGATGAGAGAGATTTTTTTCACGAGAAAACCTTATCTGGTCTGAGAACTAGAAAGAAAAAGTGCGGTAGCCTTCACGACTCATAAAGACGCCCTGGCCGGTTATAATATTTCCGCAGGTCAAACCATTTTGCTGAGAGTCACAGACAATATTACCGTAGGTAACAATCTGACCGTAGGGGACGGTACAGGAATAATACCTCGCTGCCACAGCCCCAACCCATACAGCCTTCTTCTTCATGCAAAGCCTCAACCTTCGTTTTTCTTCCGTACAACCCTAAAGTTGCGGACAACGTCCTAATATTCAGCTTTAATGCTATCTGGAATTTTGCTCTCAAAAAGTCTATTAATTTGCCTCAAAACTACTCACCGTTCAGAGACTACGCTCCTGCAACTAGCGCCTACCTGCTAAATCACGGCGAGCCTTGGGGTAAAGCAACACAATCATGATGATACCCAGCATGATGACCGGGATATGGCTAGCCATAGCCCAACGGAAGGCATCAAGGGTATAGGTATCGGGAGTACCGGCCCCCATCAGGTCAAGAATTAAACCAATGAGCAGGACGATAACAAAGGCCGCCATAAACCCGCCCATATTAGCAACACCGGTCGCTAAACCCCGCTGCTGCGAGGGCACATGCGAGCGCACCACCTCAAAAGCCACCATAGACACCGGCCCATTAATACCCAGCGTCATAGCTGCCGCATACACCAGGGGAAGAGGTGCAACACCAGGCCAGAAGAAGACAAGGGACCACAGGCTCAAATTCAGCAGACTCACGCCCACCGCAATATGCACCCGGTAGGTGGCAAACCGCGCCAGGATAGAGCCGGTCACAAAGCCCGCAACCACAATAGAAACCACCACCGTGCTCAAAACAGTTGAGGCAGTTGCAGAACTATAACCTAACCCGCCGGTTAAGAAAGGCATGCCCCACAAGAGCATCATGGAGAAAAACATGGAGGCCGTAGCATAGTGGACCCAGAAGGCCAGGCGCACCCCCGGGTAGGCCAGCACCTGCCGGATTGAGGCAAAAAAGCCAGGGCCAGCAGTAGGCGGTATGACAGGTAAGGAGTCTGTGACCGGGTAGGGGTGCTCAGCCCGTGCATCTTCTATCTGCAGGTGCCGGACGCTCGAACCCCTGCGAGTACGCCGAACCCGGTGAGCGAGCCCCTGGGCAGCAGTAGAAGCACCCGGCGCCTGCCTGAGGGTCAGCAAGGCCAAGATCAGCAGGAAAAGGCCGATAGCGGCCAAGACAGTAAAACCGCCGCGCCACCCCAAGGCACCTACCAGGGCAACCAAAGGGGCAACCGCAACGAGCTGGCCCATCTGACCCAGATTACCGCTGATCTGGTTGACCACCGGTATCTGTTTGGGTAAGAACCAGTCAGAAATTAGCCGGATTAGACTGATAAACATGCAAGCATCCCCGCCGCCTACCAGCACACGGGCCAGCAGAGCTAGCGGAAGAGTCTGGCTCTGGGCAAGAAGGAACTGGCCCACCGTCAGAAGCATCAGCCCGCTAGCGATCATGGCAGGGGCGCCCTTGCGATCAAGGAGGGCACCAACGGGCACCTGGCAGCCCGCATAGACCACCATCTGCACCACAATAAAAACTGAAATTGCGGTAGCCTCAACCCCAAAATGGGTTTGGGCAGTGGCCCCCAGAGCTGTAAAGGAACTGCGGTTGATAATCGAGAACACATAGGCGGCGACGGCAACCGCCCAGGTCAGCCATTTCATCGGTGGGCCACTGCTTTCAAGAATTAGTTGCTCTTCTTCACCACGGAAGACTTCAGATACATTTGGCCGGCGCCAGGTACCTTAGCCTCAATGTCGTGGCCGTTGACGGGGCTTTCTAGCAGGCGGATGCCGCGCACCTTGGTACCGGCCTTAATGTCTGCGCCGCCCTTAACTTTCAGGCCCTTGGTGATTGTCACCGAGTCACCATCAACCAGTTCGTTACCCACAGCATCGAGCACCTTAGGGCTGGTTTCTTCTGCCTCGGTGGCCTCAGTTTCAACCCATTCGTGGCCGCACATGGGGCAGACCCACAGATCCCCTTGCTGGTAGGAGTATTCTTCAGAGCATATGGGGCAGGCAGGTGTGAGGACGTCAGACATGAGGGTCTCCAATACTAAAGGGGGGGGAAAAAATAAGTCCTCCCCCATTATCACAGATAGAAACACAAAACCTCCCACTCTGCGAGGTTTCGCAGGGTGGGAGGTTATACCTTAGTGAGAGACTAGGCCTTACTTGCTGTTGGCAGGGCCTTCGTCTTCCATGTCGGTTGCGGGGTCTGAGACAACATCAGAAGGAGCGTCATCAGCGGCCTTCTGGTCCTTCTTCTCAGACTTATCGGCGTCTTTATCAGCCTTGGCATCAGTTTTGGTGTCAGTCTTAGCGTCAGTCTTTTCGTTCTGCTTCTTAGCCTGAGCGTCTGACTTTTCGGTGCCCTTATCAGCCTTGTCAGCCTTAGCTTCGGTGCGGGCTTCCTTTACGTCTTCAGCCTTTGCTTTGGCCTTCTCGGTACCTGCTGAGGCTGCTTCTTTAGCCTTTTCAGCACCGGCGGCAGCAGCTTCTTTAGCCTTATCAGCTAGTACAGGTGCCTGCTCCTTGATGGTTTCTTCGGCGGTTTTAATGCCGTCTTGCACCTTGGGGTCGTTCCAGAGGCTCACAGCCTGGTTCTTAATCTTTTCGTACTGGTCGTGGCCAGCACGAGCACCAAGAACATAACCGATACCTGCACCGGCCAGGAATGCTAGACGTGCCTTCATCATTAACCTTCTTTCATCAGGGGGCTTCTTATCCCCTATTGTGCCAAAGCATACTTACTTGCGGTAGGCGACACACCGCACAAAACCCCAAGTTACCCCAAGAAAAATGCAGCTGCCCCTCACACAGTGAGGAGCAACTGCATTTCTCCAGATGAAAGAAGGAAAACTAGACGTTAAAGCGGAACTCCACCACGTCGCCGTCCTGCATGATGTAGTCCTTACCTTCCATGCGGACTTTGCCGCGGGCCTTAGCCTCAGCCATGGAACCAGCATCGTCCAGGTCAGCGAAGGAGACAACCTCAGCCTTAATGAAGCCGCGCTCAAAGTCGGTGTGGATCACGCCGGCAGCCTGAGGGGCAGTGTCACCCTTGGCGATAGTCCAGGCGCGAGTTTCCTTAGGCCCAGCAGTCAGGTAGGTCTGCAATCCCAAGGTGGAGAAGCCCACACGGGCCAGCTTGTCGAGGCCGGACTCGTCCTGACCGCTCATCTCTAGCATTTCACGGGCCTCTTCTTCAGAGAGCTCAACCATGTCAGCCTCAAGCTTGGCGTCCAGGAAGACAGCCTCAGCGGGGGCAACCATGGCCCGCAGCTCGGCCTGCTTTTCCTCAGAGGCCAGGACGCCCTCGTCCGAGTTAAAGACGTAGATGAAGGGCTTGGAGGTGAGCAGGTTCAGTTCCTTGAGCAGAGCCAAATCAATCTTGGCTTCTTCGTACTTAGAAATCAGGGTATCGCCCTGTTCCAGTACGGCCTGGGCCTTCTTGTATTCCTCAAGCTGGGCGGGGTCGCCCTTCTTGATTTTGACGGCCTTTTCCAGGCGGGGAATAGCGTTTTCCAGGGTCTGTAGGTCAGCCAGCACCAGCTCGGTGTTGATGGTTTCCATGTCGCTGGCGGGGTCTACCTTGCCGTCAACGTGGATGACGTCGGGGTCGTCAAAGGCGCGGACGACCTGGGCGATAGCGTGGGCCTCGCGGATGTTAGCCAGGAACTGATTGCCCAGGCCTTCACCTTCGGAGGCGCCACGAACGATACCTGCGATATCCACGAAGGAGACGGTTGCAGGTAGGATGCGCTCGGAGCCGTAAATCTCTGCCAGGCGAGCCAGGCGCTCATCGGGCAGGTTGACGACGCCCACGTTGGGTTCGATGGTCGCGAAGGGGTAGTTCGCTGCCAGGATGTTGTTTTTGGTCAGTGCGTTAAAGAGGGTCGATTTGCCGACGTTGGGCAGACCCACAATTCCAATAGTTAAAGCCACGGAAAAATAAACCTTTGCTTGGGGTATTCTTAGTGCCCAGTTTACTAGGTATGGTGCCTGCTCTGTCGTTTTAGCAGGACGCGGGTGGGTGAGTTTGCTTCTACTGGTGGGCCCCGGTGGGTTTCGCCTTTGCAGATGCCCGCAAAAACACTCTCATCGACATGTTACTGACCTGTCTAAAGAGTGCGTCAAAGACTAGAATAGTAAGTAAGCATATCTTGCATTTATGTCAACCTAGGAGTTTTCGCATGTCTCATAAGGGCAGCAAGGAGCACACAGATGTCTCCACCGCAGCTATCGAAATGGGCGACGCCGCAACCCGGGCCCCAAAATGGAACCGCACAGACACAGCCTGGACCATCAGCCTCTTCGGAACCGCCGTCGGCGCAGGCATTCTCTTCCTCCCCATCAACGCAGGAGCCGGTGGCGTCTGGCCCCTACTGGCCGCAACCATCCTGATTTGGCCCATGACCTTCCTGGCCCACCGGGGGCTCTCCCGCATGGTCTCCGCCAGCTCCCAACAAACCGCAGACATCACCGAAGTATCAGAAGAATTCTTCGGCCAAGGTTTTGGCAAAATTTTTACCCTGCTCTACTTCCTCTCCATCTACCCCATTCTGCTCATCTACGGGGTCAGCATCACCAACACCGTTGACTCCTTCCTCACCCACCAGTTCGGGCTAGAACCCCTACCCCGCTGGTTACTGGCCGCCCTGCTGGTCGGTGCCATGAGCGCCGTCATGATGATCGGCCAAAAATTCATGCTCGCCGTCACCCAGTTCCTGGTCTACCCCCTCATCCTGATTCTTGCAGCGCTCACCCTCTACCTCATCCCCCACTGGTCCCTAGAAGGCTTCAACCAAGTACCTGATGCCGCGAACTTCGGCATGACCCTCTGGCTCATGCTGCCGGTCCTCGTTTTCTCCTTCTACCATGCAGCAGCTATCTCCCAGTTCTCAGTAGCCATGCGCAAGGAATACCGCAACTTCGCCTCCCTCAAAGCATCCCGCGTACTACGAGTAACCTCTATCATTCTGGTGCTCTTTACCATGGGCTTCGTCTGGTCCTGCGTACTAGCCGTTGGCCCCAACGGCCTAGCTGAAGCCCGCGCCTCCAACCTGCCTATCCTCTCCTACCTAGCTAACGAGTTCGACGCCCCCTTCATCAACTGGCTCGGCCCCATCGTAGCCATCGCCGCTATCGTCTCCTCCTACTTCGGTCATTGGCTCGGCGGGCACGAAGGAGCAGCCGGTATTATCCGCAAAAACTTCGACCCCGAGAAAAAACGCATCAGCGATAAGGCCCTCAACATGGCTATCAACGTCTTTATCGTGGTCACCGTCTGGGTCGCAGCGGTACTGAACCCCAGCGTCCTTACCCTCATTGAATCACTGGTTGGCCCGGTCATGGCCCTGGTGCTCTTCATCGTGCCCATGTGGGCTATCCGCAAGGCCCCTGCCCTTGAACCCTACCGGGGCAAGCTCAGCAACATTTTTGTGGTGATCACCGGTATCGCAGCCTTCTCAGCAGTTATCTACGGCCTGATTCCCAACTAACCCCACCTCTTAAATAGAAAGAACCCGACGGCTTGCCACGCCTCCCCTTTAACCGGGTGATTGGTGGTAAACCGTCGGGTTCACTTTCACAGGCCGCCGCACTTAGCGGTTAGGCTTAGACCCTCGCCCGCCCAGGCGCATACCGGGCTCACCCGCATCATTCTTCAAAGCCGCACGCAGCTCCTTAGGAAGTGAGAAAAGAATATCTTCCTTAGCGGTCTCAAACTTCTCAACATCAACATACCCATAATCTGCCAGCAGGCGCAGCACATCCTGCACCAGCACCTCAGGCACAGAAGCACCAGAGGTCACGCCCACCGTAGTGACGCCCTCAAACCAGGCCTCATCCACCTCATGGGCATAATCCACCAGGTAAGCCTGCTTGGCACCGTATTCCAGGGCAACTTCCTTCAAACGTACAGAGTTCGAAGAGTTGGTCGAACCCACCACAATCACCAAATCAGCTTGCGGGGCGATCTCCTTAATAGCACCTTGACGGTTAGAAGTCGCATAGCAGATATCGTCTGAAGGGGGGTCTTGCAAAGTGGGGAAGCGCTCGCGCAGGCGGGCAACAGTTTCAAGGGTTTCATCCACAGACAGGGTGGTTTGAGAGATCCATACGACCTTTTCGGGGTCGCGAACAGTTACCTGATCAACCTCATCAGGTGAGTTGACAATCTGAATGTGGTCAGGGGCCTCACCGGCGGTGCCCTCAACCTCTTCGTGGCCGGTGTGGCCAATGAGGAGGATGTCGTAATCCTGTTTGGCGAAGCGCACAGCCTCCCGGTGCACCTTGGACACCAGGGGGCAGGTGGCATCAATAGTGTTGAGCTGGCGGCCTTCTGCCGAGGCAACGACAGCCGGTGAAACACCGTGGGCTGAGAAGACGGTGACGGCCCCCTCAGGGACTTCCTCCACATCATCCACAAAGATTGCACCCTGGGCTTCTAGGGTTTCTACCACATGGCGGTTGTGCACAATCTGTTTGCGCACATACACGGGGGCGCCGTAGTGCTCTAGGGCTTTTTCCACGGCGATAACAGCACGGTCAACACCGGCGCAGTAGCCGCGCGGTGCTGCAAGGAGCACCTTCTTGTCGCCGGTGGGCGCAGCGGCCTCAACTTCTTCACGGGTCCGGCGCACACGGGGTACAGTGGGCAGACCCAGGTCAATGGTCTTCTCTTGGGTAGACATAGTCTCTATCCTACGTGGTTCTAGCGGGTGGGTGCAGTGGCTTCTCTCGCAGTCAGCTTCATGATCGCCGAGAGAAGAGCTAGCAGTGTTAGCGCTGCCGCTGCAACCAGCACTTTGAGGGCTAGGTCTGTGTGGTAGCTGGAGAAAGAGAGGGTGAGAGTTTCAGATAGTTTTTGGATGAAGAGGACGGCCGCGCTGCTGGCTGGCATCTCTATTCCGGCGGTGAGTGAGGCACCCCCACCTAGTAGACCTGCCAGCCAGAGGAGGGCTGCTGCAGCAAAAGCCATAAAGGCTAGGTAGGCAAAGCGGTTACGGGGCCAGATGAGGAAGCCGAGCAGGGCTGAGCTTGCGCTGACGATGAGCAGGGGCTGCCAGAGGGAGGCTAGCCATATCAGGGTGTTGATAGTGGAGTTAATAGGCCAGCTGTTCTGGCCGATGTCCAGTGGAATGGTGCGCCCGGGCAGGTTTGAGGTATCTATGCCAAAGCCGGTAGCAGACTGCACTGAGGATCCAGCCTGATCGTAGAGGGCGGAGAGGTCAAGTATAGCTGGGCGGCTTTCGCCGGAGAAGTTATAGGCGTGGGTATCTGAGATAACCTGGGCCCAGAGTTGAGGGTAGATATCTGAGGTCACCAGTGAGTGGGTGGCGCCTTCTACCAGGGTGTGGGTCTGGTCGTAGAGCCAGTTCTGCACTCCCCCGTACCAGGTGGTTGAGTGGCCATCGCCCAGGTAGGTTGTGATGGCAGGCGAGGTCATGATGTCGTCGGTGACTGCGGTAGCCAGGCTGGTCTGGAAGTCCTGATCGTAGGCGATGTTTTCAGTCATAGCTGCAAAGTTTTTGGTATCAACCAGGGTGGTTTGGCCCCAGTAGGCGGTAGCTGAGGCTAACCCTGTTGCCAGGGTCAGTAGGGCCAGCAGGGTGCAGAAAAAGGTTCTGGCTAGGCTGAAGGCCAGTCGGCGGCGCGGGCTACCCGGCAGGCGTGGGGGCGCGTAAGAGGCCACTGGGGCCCAGGCCTGTTCTTGGGCGCGCTGGTTTTCGGCCTGAATGTAGGGGTTAGTCCAGTTGCCGTTATCGTAGTCTTCTGTGCTTTTGTGGGGACCGGTCATGTTTGTATGGTAGCCGGTCTTACTGGGTATGTGCAGGGGTAGGGGCACTCCCTGACAGAAGAAAAGGCGGCTTTTTCTCGAGTCAGTGCTTAAAGTGTCAGCCAGCGGTGGTAGAAGTAGGTGTATGAACAGTTTTGGTGGTTCGGCCAGCGACCATGTGACGCTGGCTCAGTTACAGGCCCAACAGCAAGAGCAGGCGCAGCGCCCTGCCCGGCAGCTGG
This sequence comes from Rothia sp. 88186D007BW, assembly GCF_053544215.1. Lineage (NCBI taxonomy): Bacteria > Bacillati > Actinomycetota > Actinomycetes > Micrococcales > Micrococcaceae > Rothia > Rothia sp. 88186D007BW. The sequence continues at coordinate 20,953 of NZ_JBPPTR010000001.1, forward strand.
CAGAACGTGCTGGTCAGACCAGCCTTGATAACCCTTGGCCCTTGCATGTGCTCTCCAATAAGATGCACGAGTATATTGCCCGTTGTGTGCCCACCTGGGTAGAGGGGCAGATTATTGAGCTCAACCACCGCGGCCGGGTGTCTTATGTGACTCTGCGCGATATTGACCAGGAGGTCTCTGTCTCAGTCACCGTGTGGGGCTCTGAGATGGCTAAGGTGCAGGGCCAGTTAGAACGTGGCTCTCGGGTGGTGTTACAGCTCAAACCTGACTTCTGGGTCAAGACTGGCCGCCTGTCGATGCAAGGCTCGAACATTAAGCCGGTCGGTGTGGGCTCCATGTTAGAGCTCATTGAGCAGTTGCGGGCCAAACTACAAGCTGAGGGCCTTTTTAGCCCCAATCGTAAGAAGCCCTTGCCCTTACTTCCCCGCCGGGTGGGGCTCATTACCGGTCGCGATTCAGATGCGATGAAGGATGTTATCCGTAACGCTTCCCTGCGGTGGCCTGCCGTGGACTTTGTGGTGCGGGAGGTGGCGGTGCAGGGAGTGAATGCGGTAGCACAGGTGACCGCTGCTCTGGCGGAGCTTGATGCGGTAGCTGATATTGATGTGATTGTCCTTGCCCGCGGTGGCGGTTCCTTTGAGGATTTGCTCCCCTTTTCTGAAGAGGCCATGGTGCGGGCTGTTGCCGCAGCACAGACCCCGGTGGTCTCAGCTATTGGGCATGAGGCTGATTCTCCGCTGATTGACCATGTGGCAGACTTGAGAGCTTCAACCCCTACCGATGCCGGTAAACGTATTGTGCCGGACGTCCGTGAGGAGCGCGAACTCTTTGTCTCAGCCCGCTACCAGCTCATGAGGGCGGTGGAGCAGTTCGTCTTAGCTGAGCGGCATGGGCTAGCCCAGGTGCGATCCCGCCCGGTTCTTGCCAACCCTGGTTCAGCCTTGCTGGCCAGGTCAGAAGATATTGAGCGGCTACGGGCTAGGGCATCGAGTGCAGCTACCCACCGGCTGGCTCGGGACCGTGATCTTATTAGCCAGTTACGGGCACGGGTTAGGGCCCTTTCTCCCCAGCAGACCCTGGAGCGCGGTTATGCGGTCATGCAGGACGCCACCGGTCAGCTGGTGCGAGATGCCCGCACTTTGGAAGAGGGCCAGAGCATTAGCGTGCGTGCTGCCGCCGGTGCTGTTGAGGCTACAGTTACCGCCGTGCACCAAGAGAACCATTAGACCTAACCAGAACCTAGAGTGAGGTATAGAAAGATATGAGTGACAAAATCGAATTCACAGCAGAGCTTGACGCTACCCCGGTCAATCAGCTGACCTATGAGCAGGCCCGCGAAGAGCTCCTGCAGGTAGTAGCCCGCATGGAATCTGGGGCAAGCACCCTGGAAGAATCTATTGCCCTATGGGAACGTGGCGAGGCCCTTGCCCAGCGCTGCGAAGCCTGGCTCGACGGTGCCCAGGCCACCCTGGACGCTGCCCGCCAGAACCAGAATTAGGGCCATAAAAGTAGAGGGTATGGCAGGGGCACAGCCAAGCTGTTAGCTGACCACAGTGCACCTGCCATACCCTCGCGCTCAGAGGTGAGAGGCCTCTTAGTTCTGCTTGTAACTTGCCAGGAAGTTACCCAGCCGTTCTAGGGCGTCCGCTAGGGTGCGGGTATCAGGCAAGAAAACCAGGCGGAAATGGTCTGGCTTGCCCCAGTTGAAGGCAGAGCCGTGACTCAGCAGTATCTTCTGCTCTCGTAGCAGATCAAGCATGAATTGCTCATCGCTGGTGATGTTGAATTTCTCTACATCAACCTTGGGGAAGAGGTAGAGGGCACCTTGTGCCTGTTGCACGCTCACCCCCTCCATCTGGCTTAGCATCTGGTACGAAAGGTCGCGTTGCTCTTTAAGACGCCCACCGGGGAGCACCAGGTCATTGATGGACTGGTAGCCGCCCAGGGCTGTTTGAATGGCGTGCTGGGCCGGAACATTAGCGCACAGGCGCATGTTAGCCAGCAGATTAATCCCTTCAATGAAGGGGGCTGCTTCCTTCTTGGGCCCTGAGATAGCCACCCAGCCAGCACGGTAGCCGCAGACCCGGTAGGCCTTTGACAGACCTGAGAAAGTCAGGGTGAGGACGTCCTCACCTGCTACCGAGGCCATGTGGGTCATAGTGGCAGCATCGTAGAGAATCTTCTCGTAAATCTCATCGGCAAAGATAACAAGCTCGTGTTCCCGGGCCACATCAACAATCTGCTGGAGCACCTGAGGGGTATAAACCGCGCCGGTGGGGTTGTTGGGGTTAATGACCACAATTCCGCGGGTCTTGGGGGTGATTTTAGAGCGGATGTCCTCAATATCGGGGAGCCAACCGTTCTCTTCATCGCAGATGTAGTGCACCGGCTTGCCCCCTGCTAGCTGGGTCGCGGCCGTCCAGAGAGGGTAATCGGGGCTGGGCACCAGGACCTCTTCCCCGTCATCAAGCAGGGCCTGTAGGGTCATGGGGATGAGCTCTGAGACACCGTTGCCCAGGTAGACATCATCGGTGGTGATGTTCATGATGCCCTCGTTCTGGTAGTACTGCACAATGGCGGTACGGGCAGAGTAAAGGCCGCGAGAATCTGAGTAGCCCTGGGTGTAGGGCAGGTGCTCGATGATGTCCATCATGATGGTTTCAGGCGCTTCAAAACCAAAGGGGGCGGGGTTGCCGATGTTGAGTTTGAGGATCCGGTGGCCACGCGCCTCCATGCGCTGAGCTTCTTCCAGAATAGGCCCGCGAATATCGTAGAGAACGTTTTGAAGTTTTTTAGATTGCTTGAATGCCATGAGACCTACATTACTCCTTCATAGTGGTTAACCAGAAATAGGCGGCATCAGTTTCTGACACAGGGTTATCGCCGCTGGTGAGCGTGTTGAGACGCACCAGAGAATCAGTATCAAGATGCGCTGATACATCATTGAGGATGTCTTTAACCTCTTGAGGCAGCTCACCAGCCCGGGTAATTGGCACAATATTTTGCGCTAGCTCAGTACGCTCCGGGTCATCAAGTAAGAGCAAATTATTAGCCGAAATCTCTGCACTGGCTGAGTACATGTAGCTCATGCTAGTAGCACCGGTAATGAGTTCTTGAGCCTGATCAGACCTGTTATTAGAGGTCGTTCGGGTACCAGGGGTGCAGCCGTAGTGGGTCGTCAGAGAACTAGCGCCATTGGGGTTAGCGTCATAGCTACTAGGCGCAACCAGGCTCAGTTCAGCACAGACCGTATCTAAGTCGCTCATGCTTTCTAGATCATACCGCTGGGCGGTAGCCCGGGTGACCACATAGCCGTAACGGTTGGTGGCGTTTGATGGTGAAAGCACTTCAGCAGTATCAGGAAGCGCTCGATCCACATAGCTGACAATATCGTTACTGCTCAGCCCGCGCACGTTCAAAGAGGTAGCACTGGGGCTGGGGGTAGGGCTCGTGCTGGGGCCGGCACTACCGCTAGGGTCAGCGGACGCACTCCCACCAGAAGCCATACTCGGCTGAGAGTCTACCGCGGGGCTGGATTCTACCGTGGGGCTGGGTTCTGCCGCTCGTGCCCGCTCCTCTTCAATAATGGTGGGGCTCACAGCACCATTATCCGTCAGATAAAGCAGCAGGTCTCCAGATAGATCAGGGGTGATATGCACCAGCCCTTCAGCCGGGCTACTGGCGGTAGGTCTAGCTGTACTGGTGGCAGCAGTATCAAGGCCCATGCTGGCAAAATAAGCGGGGCGGTCATCTTCAGTTTCTACAACATCAACGGTATAACCAGCCTCTTGCAAGGCAGCCTGATAAATATAGGCTGCGTGGCGGGTTTCAGGGGTTAAACCTGTACCGATACGTAAAGTAGCGTCCGTGGCCGGGCTCGCTGAGGCACTCCCCCCACCCCCGGCTGTTGAATCACCACAACCACTGAGCGCGAGGCTGATAGCTGCAGCGAGTGCAAGCGCAGCAGCCCCATGGCGGGGCAGGTCTAGGCGTCCTTTTTCTTTAGCCATGCTGAGCCTCCTTGTACTTGCTGGCCATTTCCTGGGCGTCCGCATGGCCAAGGAGTCGGGCGGCCTCATCAACCAGAGAGTAGTAGAAGTGCTGGTCTAGTTCTGCCAGGGGGATCCATTCGGCGCGGTCGGTGGAGCCGTTGACTTCGTAGGTGAGTTCTCCGCCGGTGATGTGTGCCCTGTAGAAGGTCCGCATGGCGCAGAAAGGACGGGTGGCACCAGCTTCTGGCTCAAAGTAGGCTGCGTGCACCCCTAGCAGTTGGTCAAGTTCTACCCGGTAACCGGTTTCTTCAAAGACCTCGCGTAGGGCGGTCTCGTGGGGTTGTTCGCCAGGGTCCATGCCGCCGCCGGGCAGGGTCCAGCCCGGTCGGTAGCCGGGAATGTGCGGCACCCAGCGGGAGAGCAGAATCTTGCTGTCCTTAATGACCACGGCGTAAGCGGCTGGGCGAGTGTCCATCACCAGGGGCATCTTTTCTTCCTTTGTTCGTGCTCAAGAACCAGTCTATTGCACTCCTGGGCGGGGCATGGTGTGCCCGTTCGCGGGCAGCTAGCATACCGGTTTTTCTGGGCTAAAGACGATAGGCTCATAGGTATGATAGTGACCGGGATTTTAGCAGCAGAAACAACGCCCCTTAAAGAAAGCGCAGAGACCGCGGGAACCGCGATGACCAGGTTAGCTAGCCTAGATTTTTGGCTGGGTGCCCCCTTGCGCATATTCATCATTATCTTCATTGGGTTTGTTTTACATGCCCTAGTGCGAGTGATTATTCGCCACGTCACCGACTCTATTGCCCGTGGTACTAAGAGCCGGGTGGTTGCAACAGGAGAGAAAAAGGGTGGCAGAAATAGCCGGTGGAAGTCTGATGTTTCCTTAGCCAGTGCCCGCCAGTCCCAGCGCGCTCAAACGGTTGGGTCGGTGCTTCGTTCGGTCTCATCAATCGTGATCTGGACGGTCATGATTGTCATGATTATTGCTGAGTTAGGCTTCAATATCGCCCCTGTTATTGCCTCAGCCGGCGTGGTGGGTGTTGCCCTATCTTTTGGGGCTCAGTCTCTGGTGAAGGATTTTCTCTCAGGTATCTTCATCGTGGCTGAAGACCAGCTAGGTATCGGTGACTGGGTTAACCTGGGTGAAGCTGAGGGCGAGGTGGAAGCTGTGGGCCTGCGCACCACCCAGGTACGTGATACCGCCGGAACCCTCTGGCATGTGCGCAACGGCGAAATCCTCCGCGTAGGTAACTCCTCCCAGGGCTGGGCCCGCACCATCATCGACCTACCCATCCCCTACGATGCCGATATTGACGAGATGGCCAAGTTTTTGATGACCTCCACACAAAAGGCCATCAAGCTACCGGGCATCAAAGAAAACATATCGGGCAAGCCCCAATACCTGGGTGTGCAGTCGGTCACCGGCGAATCGGTGGTACTGCGCCTAACGGTCAAAACCGCCCCCTCAGAGCAGTTCGCGGTAGGCCGCAAACTCCGTGAGGAACTGAAAAAAGCCATGGATCAGCGCGGGCTGCGCATCCCTCTAGCTAACCAATCAGTAATACACAATGAGGTCCATGAGCACCCACCGGTAAGTACAGGTGCTAGCCCGAAGACCGCTCAGGAACCGCCCCAGGCTAAGCCCTAGCGTTTCTTCCCGCGAGAGCCCCGGCCAGACCCCTTAGCAACGCCCTTACCGCCCTTCTGCGCCTGGTACTGGCGCAGATTACCGCTCTTCTGGGCATTGCGTTTCTTCCGGTCCTCCGCCTCCCGGCGCTTATTGGCAGCAGCCCGCTTACGCTTAGCCTCTTCCTTCTCACGCCGCTGCTTCTCAAGGGCCACCTCACGGCTATCACTTCCCCGCTGCGAAGCGGCAGTACGGCCACGGGTAATCCCCACAAAGTCCTGAATAACCTGCTCACGGGCGTCCTCACGGGCCTCTCTCTTCCACACCAGCAGAACCGGGTACTCCTCCAGCCCTTCCACCGGCCGGTAGGTCACATCTTTACGGTGATAGAAACGAGCCACAGACATAGGCACCACCAGCAGGCCCAGCCCAGCAGCCACCAGCTCAACAGCGTCCGCCCGGTGCCTCATCTGGGGCAGCGGACGCGGGTTCTCAGCCCGGTAATCAGCAGAAAGATCACGCCACTCAGGCACCTCATCGGGGCTTTGCAGCAAGAACTCTTCAGCTAGTTCAGCTAGAGGAACCGTATCAAGTACGGTCAGCAGATGCTCCTTAGGCAAGATCACCACCGGAGTCTCCCGATAAAGCTCAATAGCGTGATATCGCTTCTTATCGCGGGCAGCAGGCTCATCCTCAGCACGCACCAGGGCCATATCGGCAAAAGCATCCAGCGAAGCTAAACCCTGCCCCTGGGCCAAGGCAACATCAGTTAGCGGCGCCAGCGCTGAATAACGCTCCCGCCAGCGCGTAAACCACTTACCGGGCATCACCCCAGGCACAAACCCCACGCACAGGCCGGGCGCCTGCCCCACCTGCTCATAGCGGGCCGTCTGATCATCAACCAGCAAATCGGGGTGGGCAAGAATGCGCTCGCTCAGAGTCATAGGGTGGTGTCTTTCGGTAGGTGAGGCATAGAACGATTCCTGCCCCGAATTTTAGCGGTGATAATAAAAGCTGCCAGCACAACCAGCACGAGGGCAGCCACCTGTGGGTTCTCAAGCCACAGCCAAACAACCGACATACCCACGGTGGCGTAAATGGTGCCCCAGATGAGAGTGCCCACCAGCATGGCCGGTATCCAGCGGATCAGGGGCATGCGGGCAAAACCCGTGGTCAGAATAACCGCAGTTTGAAAGCCCACCGTCAAGAAGCAGGCAGGCACAGCCAGCACACCCCAACGGTTCACCCAGTACTGGGCTCTACGGTAGAGGGGGTGCCCCATAAGATACTGTATTTTCTCGAAGCGGGACCCGCTCACCTGGGCCAACCAGCCCAGCGAAAAAACTAGGCAGGTACGCACAATACCCACCGCCCACATAAAACCGATGGCGGCAACCAAGTGCAAACTTTCAAGCCATTCCCTCACCCCACCAGTCTAGCTGGTTCAGCCCCTAAGCGGGCAGGCACTCAGGTGGGCAGGCACTCAGTCGGGCAGGGGCTTACCTCGTCTCAGGTCAGTTTGATAGCTTTTATTTTCTTCACAGAAGACGGTAGAGCATCAAAAGCACCCAGGCGCAGCTGCTGTGCCAGCGTCTCAGACCGGCCCAGCAGGTAACCAATTGCAAAGGGATCTAATCTCAGCTCCTCAGCCTGAGCATGTAGCCCACGTAGCCAGTCCCCCATGGTCAGCTCATCGGTAAGCTCACCCACATCGGCCTGCACAGCCTTTACCTGAGCCAGCAACTCCGTTTGAGGTTCAGTCAGAGGCAGACCCGCCGCAGCCGTAGCGCAGAGGCAATAGCGCACAGCCTTAGCAGCCTTACGCACATCGTGTAGCCCCTCATCGTAAGAAACACTGGCAGCAAAATCAGCTGCCTCTTCTGGCCAGGTGGCTACCGCCCCTTTCCCCTGCTTGACCAGGTTCTTCCGCAAACGCTTAGCCACCTTGTTCACATAGTTCTCGCTATTGAGCGGAAGCTCCAACAGCAAGGTCACATCGGTCAGTAAGGACTCAAGAGCCAATTGAAGTTCTAACCGATCTGCAGATGCCAAATAGCGGCGGGCTTGGGTGGCTGCCTCTTCCTGCTGGTGTTCCATCACCACACCCAACATACCGGCAAAGCCCTGCCCCAGAATCGGGTGGCTCTGCACCACCTGCTGGGCTAGAGGGTGCATCAGCTCGCCGTTACGGTGGGTTTCAAGCTGACGGGCGTATATTTTCAGCCCCCGCATCATCTCTTCAAGCACCGGGGCGCACCCGCTACGCGCGTAGGGAAGAGCCATATATTTCAGTACGCTGCGCAACTGGCGGGCAACAATTCGCCCCTGGTGGGTAGCATCAGGTACTCCTGCGGCAACCAGTAAATCAGCTTGAGCTAGTCGTTGAGCGTGAGAGGCAAGCACACTGGTGAGCAGCTCTGCAGAGCCCGGCACAATGGGGAACCCCGCTGGCAGAGCTTTTTTGCTCTTTTTACCCGTCTTTTTATTGTGCCCCTTGCCCTTTGCCGCCAGGCGGGCTTCAAAGTCGGCGTCCTGCCCCAGCGCCCGGGCGATTTTAGCCGGTGACTTTGAGGCAAGAGCCCCAAGGGCCCGTAGCTGAGTAGCCACAGCATCAAATAAGGCCTCTGCTAGTTGAGGGTCCTGGGCGGTCTGCCCTAGAAGCTCTACCTCCCACTCATGCCAGGTACGTTCCTGGCCGGTGGCAAAATCCAGCGCCTGCACACGGTCATCACAAATCTCAGCTAGTTCTTGCCCGGCAGCATCACGTATGACAGTTCGAGTCCGGTGGGTTTGTAGCGAAACCCGGGGTTCTAGCTCTTCACCCAGGGCGGGAACCTGCACAAATTTCTTGACAGCTGCTGGCATTAGGGAACTTTGGGGAAGCAGGTCAAAAGTCACCTCATGACGCTGGCCAGCAGCATCAAACTTAATATGCCACCCCTGGTCATACCCGCCCAGCCGACGGCGCAGGGCAACCTTGTGGCGGCCAAGGTTGCCAGAAGGGGTGTCGTAGTAGGTGGCATCAAGCTGCTCAATGACAGGCTCACGAACGCTCCACCGGGTGAAACTCCATTCCACAGAGGGAACCTCACGATTCACATCGGCAAGCTCAAACTTCTGCTCAACTTCTAGATGGTGTGTAGCCATGCAGGTAGCCTTCCTCAAAATACGGCGAGTTGGTGTGCACGCCCTTCAAACAGAATACCCGGCTCCAAGGCTTCAGGGTGTGAAGCTAGGGGCTGGGTATCTATTCTTTAGAAGAACGTCATCTTCATCTAAGCGCGGCGGCGCTTGAGAACATCATCAAGGTTGAGGGTGGCCGCCTCTGCCAGGGTCTGGGTTTGGCTCTGCGGGGCAGCCTCAATTTCAAGTGGCGCAGGAGCTGGGCGGCGGGCAGTTTCTGCTTGCAGGTAGGTGGGCAGGGGCACTGCGGTGACCTGCCAGCGGTTATCGGGCAGGGCTTCGTCCATCCGCAAGCGGGCAGGAGCATGAGGGGCCCTAGCCTCACCCTCAGAGGCAGGGGCGAGGGTAGGCGCTACCATGGGGTGCTGGGTTTTTACCTTGCGCAGGGCCTTAGCAGCGTGACTTACCGGCATCTGTTGACGGGCCCGGGCAGGACGCTGGGGGGCAGGTTTCAGCTCAAGGGTAGCAGCTCGCTGGGACTGCTGGTGAGTACGAGCAGAACTGGGCTCCTGGGTTGGTGAAGGACGCCGCCGGGCCTGTTTCTGTTCAAGAGCTAGCACGGTGCGGGCCCGCCTACGATCACGGTCGCGTAGAGCCAGTACACGCAACCCGGCCAAACACCCCACACTAGCGAGGAATAAGAGTAAAGGAAGAAGCCCCGCTATCTTACCCATCAGAGCTAGCACCCCTGTGATGAGGCTAGCGATGATAAGCACCAGGGCTAAACCAAATAAGGAAACCCGGCCATAGTTGAGGCGAAAGATGGGGGCATGCTCAGAAGGGGCTTCAGGTAAAGCTACCAAGGAACCGGATCGGTTCCCAGTTGGCCCATCAGAGTTCTCAACAATATCAGCTACGAACTTTTCAGCTCCGATACTCGTCATAGACCCTGTAGTGCGACGGCGTACAACAAGCCCCAGGCCAACCAGCACACACACAAGCAAAATAAGGCCAGAGCCACTCAGGAAGCCCATCGCTGCCCCCGTTCTTTATCTCTATGACAAAAGTATCTAGTTCATTCTACCCCAGCGCCCACCACCAGAGCAGGTGAGGGCTTCCCTTAGCCCTGCACCTGCTCAGCAGCAGTATCGAGGTTTACAGCTCGGCTGCGAATTCCTTAATCCAGGCCCGCAGGTCAGGGCCCATATCATTACGCTCAGCAGCGAGAATGACGTTGGCCTTGAGGTAAGAGAGCTTATCGCCAGTATCGAAACGGCGGCCCTTAAAGACCACACCGTACACGCCTTCACCCTCACCGTCACCCTGAGCCAGGGTCTGCAAGGCATCGGTTAGCTGGATTTCATCGCCACGGCCCGGTGCGGTGTTTTCTAGCACCTCAAAGACCTTAGGCGAAAGAACATAACGACCAATAACGGCCAGGTTTGAGGGAGCGTCCTCAACAGCAGGCTTTTCGACCAGGCCGGTGACCTTCACGAAGCCGTCCTCACCTTCAACAGCCTCTACCGCTGCACAGCCATAAGCAGAGATCTGTTCTTCAGGTACCTCCATCAGGGCCACAACAGAGCCGCCAGTCTTCTGCTGAACAGCAGCCATGGCAGAAAGCAAATCTTCTTTTTCGTCAATGAGGTCATCACCCAGAAGCACGGCAAAGGGCTCATTACCTACATGCACCTTGCCACGGAGTACCGCGTGGCCAAGGCCCTTAGGGTCACCCTGACGCACATAGTGGATTTCACCCAAACCATTAGAATCTTCAACGCTCTTCAAGAGGGCATCTTTACCCTGAGCGGCAAGCTGCTGCTCTAGACCGGGAACACGGTCAAAATGATCCTCCAGGGCACGCTTGTTGCGGCCGGTAATCATCAGCACATCATGTAGACCAGCGCGCGTAGCCTCTTCAACCACGTACTGAATGGCAGGGCGATCCACCACCGGCAGCATCTCCTTAGGAGTAGCCTTAGTAGCGGGAAGGAAGCGAGTGCCAAGACCGGCAGCAGGAATTACTGCTTTGGTCACGGTGAGTGATTTATTTTCAGTCATGCTTTTCAGAATACCTAATCTCTAAGCTTTATCTGCATTCTGCACCCTAAGTGACGGTAAATTATGACTAGATTCAGCTAACACCAGAGGAAGGGCTCCTGTGACCGCACCAGAGTCAGGCTCACAAGCCTCAGCCAAGGCCAGCGTCCGCAGCTATCTGCGCAGACGCCGCGCCCACAACCCACCACATGATAAGACAGCCCAGGCCTTTGAGCGCACCCTAGCGCCCCTCTGGGGTGCCCTACCCTCAGGATCCACCCTTGCAGCTTTTCTCCCCCTTCCCACAGAGCCACCCATTCTGCCAGCCCTCACCCGGGCCCTTACTGAAGGTTATCGGGTGCTGGTGCCCATCGTCCGCCCCCAGCATCAGCTGGCCTGGGTTCAGTGGTGGCCTCACATAGAGCACACGACCAATGCGCTAGGTATTGCTGAGCCAGTCGGTGAGCGCCTGGGCTCTGAGGCTTTTATACAAGCAGATGTGCGCCTAGTTCCAGCTCTGGCCTATGACGTCACAGGGCGGCGGCTAGGGCAAGGCGGCGGCTACTACGACCGGCTCTTTGAGCAGCTTGGCCCGCTTGCCTTAGAGCCCTCCACCATAGGGGTTGTCTTTGAGCGAGAAATTCTTGACAGTCTGCCAGCAGATAGCTGGGACGCCCAGCTCAGATATGTGGCCACAGAACAAGGGCTCCACCGCCTCGATGATTCAGGGGGAAGGGCCAGAACAGAGTAGAATAACCAGCAGATTTATCACCTATTTGATGTGGAGTCACACGTGCCTGTTTACGTTTATCAGTGCAAGAACTGCGGCCACCTATTTGAGCAGCACCAGTCCTTCTCAGAGGACGCCCTCAAGACCTGCCCGGAGTGCGGCCAAGATACCCTCCGCAAAAAGTTTGGCCAGGTAGGTGTGGTCTTTAAAGGCTCCGGTTTCTACGCAAACGATAAGGGCAAGTAAGCCCTCACAAGACTGAGGGGCTGCCAACCACAAGACCGTGGTAGGCAGCCCCTTTTGTTGCACCCTTTTTCTTATTGCCCGTAGTGGGGAGGGCGCTGTTCTTTCAGCCAGGTATCGCGGGCGTCCTGCCCTTCCGGGGCTGGGGCGGACGGGCGGGCATCAGTGAGCCCCGCCAGCTTGGGTTCGGCGCCGGTAAAGGCTGAGCCGCCGCTAGCCCGGCGGTGGCCGCGGCGCCGCTTAGGCACTGGGCTATAGGAGGAGGCGGGGTCAGTGCTTGCGGGGTTCTCTTGTGCCTCTTGCTCTCTAGGATTCACGGCTCAACCCCAGGTAGCTTCCGATACGCCCGACCAGGGCTTCGGGGTCTGAGAAGACCTCGATGGTCCAGCAGGTCATGTGGTTCCAGCCGGTTCGTGCCAGCAGCTCAGGAATCAGGCGGGAGCGTTCACGCACACTCAAAGCGGCATAGGCATCTGACCCATCTGACACCACAGCCAAAGGCACCCGCAAGGGGGTAGCGCGGTCAACATCATGCACCATCGTGCGAGCGCGCGGGCTACCCACCGCACCTGCCACCAGCGATTCTTTATCACTTGTGGCAATTAGGGAAATGAGGGGCACCGATGATTCGTGGAGGGTCACCTGGTGCTGCCCTAGTCGGCGTACTAGATCATTGAGCAGCCAGTCCCCCATGTCGATGGCTTCGAGGTGGTCATTGGTGAGGAACTCGTTGACTGGAAGTTTATCGGTAATGGGTTTGGTCAGTTCTTGGGCTGCCCGGTTTTCTTGTTCTCTGCGGTAGGCCAGGAGCAGGCGGTAGATATCGAAGGCCCCGTAGTCTAGGCGCTGGGGGTCTAGGTCTTCAGGGGTGACGCAGGTGACCAGGCGGGTGAGGTGGCGGGCCCGGGTGGTGGCCAGCACGAAGCTCTCCCGGCCGCTGCGTTCTGAGAGGTGCCCGAAGTGGTGGGCTGCCCCTTGGGCTGTTTTACCGGCGCCCAGAGCGAAGATAATGACGTCTCGTTCCATGTCCACGGCACGGGATACGTCAACGACGCGGAAGGACTCGTCGCCCGCTGCAAAGTAGGGGGCAAATTGGGGGTAGCGTACCAGCAGGTGCCGGACGGCCTCGGCGATGCGCTGGGCGTGGCGGGCTGTGGTGGTGACGACGGCCAGGGTCTGCTGGGGGCTACGGTAGGCGTGTTCGATGACCATCTCAGCTACCCGCTGCACCTCAAGGCTAGGCGAATCCAAGGAGGCGTTATCGGAGACTCGCCCGGTCACGTCCACGTATTCAACGGTTAGGGCCGGGGTGCCGTCAGTGATTTCTTCACCCCAGGGGTAGCTGATGAGAGCACCATCGTAGAAGTGTTCGTTGAGGTAGGTAAAGAGGGCCGGGTCTACGGCACGGTTGATGGTTGCTAGGGAGCGGCCAGGTAGCACCTTGGAGAGGGCCTCAAAGGTGCTGACCAGTTCCTGGTTTTTGGCTACCGGGGCGTTGTGGGCTACCGCTGAGACCATAAAGGGTGCAGGGAAGCCGCTATGGGGGTCGCCCAGGGCGATCACCTGCTCTGCCCGAATCAGGGCGGGCAGGTTCGCGGCCAGGGGGGTGGATTCTGCATCGAGCAGGATCGCCGCGTCAAAGCGCATACTGGTGGGCACCTTGCCAGAGAGAGCAAAGGGGCTGGCGATCCACAGCGGTAGCAAGGTGGTGGCCATGGTGGGGGCCTGGGTGAGTACCTGCTGAAGGTTGAATTCGTGGCTCTTGAGCTGGCTTCGTAAGAAGGCAGCTTCCTGCTCGTATTCGTGGATGCGGGCACGCCAGGTATCGGCTATCTGGGCGTGCAGGCGGGCCGGAGCGGACGCCAGGTGCGAGTAGTCGGCCCGGCGGAAGCGGGTCTCTAAGTCGCGGAGGGTGTCTGCGCTCAAGATTTCAAGTTCTTGGGAGGCCAGCATCATTTCTAGGGCTGTCTGCCACCAGGCTAGTTCTAGTTCGGCCGCTACCGCGCTACTCTCTAGCTGGCGTTCGAAGAAGTCAGCCAGGAGTTCTTCTAGCCCCTGGTCGATCAGTTCTTGGGTGAGGCGCACACGCTCAGGCAGGGTGTGCAGGAGCCACTCATCATCAATGAGAGCAGCAAGTCTTTCTTCAAGCTGGCTGAGGGGGGTAGCTGAAAAGTTAGTACCGGCTGGGGAGTCTTCAAGGACGATGGCAAGGCCTGTGAACTCTTCAAGCAGGGCGGTGTAGCGGGCACGCAAATCAGCCAGGTTGGCGGGGATTGTTGGGACGCGGTCGTCCTTTGCCCAGCTAATCCATTCTTCGCGTTGGCTCTGCACGATAAAGAGGTTCTCGTGAAGATCTGAGATGTTAACCCCGGGCACAATGTATTCTTTAGCGGCACGGCGTAGGCGGGAGCGTTGGATGCTGGACATGTCAATGCCGTGTTCTCGCCGCCAGGTTCCGCTTGCGGTCGCGGCAATGAGGTCGGTGACGGGCCGGTCGAAGATGTCGGGGCTGAAGCGGGTGAGGGTGTCGGCGATCCGTTCGAGCAGGTCGAGTTGGGCGCCCCAGTCGTCCATGCTGGCGGCTGGTTTCAAGCCGGTTTCATCAGCCAGCAGGGCCATGCCTGCTGATGCCTCGTTCAGGGAGCTACGCAGGTTTTTGACCAGGGTGTGGGCAGCTGCGGTGTCTTCGGCGCTGGTGAGTTTGGCCTGGTGCCAGGCCGATGCGCGAGTCGAGGGGCGGAAGCCGCCTAGGTCCGCTAGACGCTGGAGCTTGTGGACGGTTTCAGTGCGGCGGGTCAGTGCGTCCATAGTGGTGCGGCTCAGACGCACCTGGGTGGCAGGAGCCGGGTCTTGGGCGGTGAGAGCTGCCAGGGTTTGTAGGGCTTCGTAGACGGAGCATCCCCACCGGGATTCGGTAAACCGCAAGGATTCGGTGTGCCCGCGCAACTTGGCCCGGGTATCTACCAGTTCTTTATGGATATCGGTGACGTTGGGGGCAGGTGCCTTCTCATCACGCACAATCGCTGAGATAAATTCCTGCCGGTAGGCCTCAGAGTCCCGTTCAGTGAGCAGGTTGAAGGTCACATCGGTCAGGTGGGTGCGTTCAAGCAGACGGTTGAAATCGTTGAGGGTGGAGCGTTTCTCCCCCACCACCAGTACGGATTTACCCTGGTTAATAAGGGCTGCTGCAATGTTGATTGCGGTGCCAAGCTGATCAGTGCCAGGGGCCGTTGTAACAGCCAGGGAGTGCCCCAGGTGGGCTAGATCGACGATGTCTTGGCCGCTGGCGTCCGTATCGACAACCAGCATATCGGTAGCAGGGTCACGGCTATCAAGGGGCTCACGGGTGTTGTGCACAGGAGCGATGAAAGGTTGCTCTAGGGGGTTGAGCTTAAGCTGGGCAATATCACGCACCAGCGGGGTGTGGGCGGTTGCCGGTAGCTCCCCGGTGCTTTCCTTCAGGTCTGCGAAGGTGGAGATGAAGTAGGTAGAGCGAATCGTCATGCCCGGCACAGACCCGGTGGTGGCTCGCATCCGCTCAATGACCGGCTCGGGGTCGAGCTTGCGCATAGAGTTAGCTAACTGGGCTACGTCCATGGTGCCCAAATCGATGCCGTACTCTTTCTTAATCTGGCGCACCATAGCGGGGTTAAGCTGGGCCGGGCCGGTGAGCTGAACCTCGAAATCATCGCTGGTGGGGTGGGGGGTAATAGAGAGCGGGGCCATTAGAATAGGGGCAATAAAGCGCTTCTCCCCTACCATGCCGTCTTCACGGACGTCACGTGAAAGCCAGGAGGCGGTACCTGCTACGAAATAGCCAGCGTCCAGCCCGTGGCCGGTAGCTAGCTCAAAGATTTTAGTACGCAGGGCACGGGCTGCCACCATGCCAGCCTCAAGTTTTGCTTTATCACGCAAGATGGTAGAGAGGCGAGTTTTACGGCCCATAAACATTTGGGCGACACCCGAGGAGTTGGCGTCGGTCAGGTCAATATGGACATAATCAACCTGGTTGAAGTCCAGCATGGCATCGGGCCCGGTGTAGGTTTCCATCTGCTCGGCCCAGGCCTCAAGGCCAGCCTGCACCTGAGCTATGACCTGTTCATCGGCAGTAGAGTCCCCGGTTTCCTGCGGGGCTTGCGCACCACCTTGGGACCAGGGTGCGGCGACGTCAGGACGTTGGTTAGCGGTTTCAGGGTCTACCTGCTCGTTCACTGAATCTACTCTAGCTTTCTGCACGTGATTACTTCCCTACCATCATAGAGCTTTCAAGCCCACAGCCCCCGCCTATTCTCCTATTCCGGGGAAAGACGGGGGCTGTTACAGTAAACCTGCAAGTGGCGGCTTTACTCAATCAGCCATGCCGCTCGCAGGCTCGCGGAATAACAAAAATTTTATTTCCCCCTGTTGGGGAAAATTTTTGTTATTCCCACTCAATTGTTCCCGGGGGCTTTGAGGTGACGTCCAGAACCACTCGGTTCACTTCAGAAACCTCATTAGTGATACGGTTTGAAATCTTTGCCAGCAGGTCATAAGGCAGGCGTGACCAGTCAGCGGTCATGGCGTCCTCAGAAGAGACCGGGCGCAGCACAATGGGGTGACCGTAGGTGCGGCCATCGCCCTGCACACCAACGGAACGGACGTCCGCCAGCAGCACCACAGGGCACTGCCAGATCTCTTCGTCCATGCCCGCAGCGGTCAGTTCCTCACGCACAATCAGGTCAGCAGCGCGCAGAATATCGAGGTTGTGCCGGGTGACCTCACCAATGACACGGATGCCCAGGCCGGGGCCGGGGAAGGGCTGGCGGGCAACAATCTTCTCAGGCACACCCAGTTCTCGGCCAATGGCGCGAACCTCATCCTTGAAGAGGGTTCGCAGGGGCTCAACTAGCTCAAACTGCAAGTCATCAGGTAGACCACCCACGTTGTGGTGGGACTTAATGTTCGCTGCGCCCTCGCCGCCACCTGACTCGACCACGTCGGGGTAGAGGGTGCCCTGCACCAAGAACTTGATGTCCGCGCCCTCGGTGCCGGCCTCTTCAATCAGCTTGCGCTGGGCAGCTTCAAAGGAGCGGATGAACTCGCGGCCGATGGCTTTACGCTTCGCTTCAGGTTCGGTGATACCGGCCAGGGCGCCCAGGAAGCGCTCTGACTCATCAATGGTAACGACCTTAATACCCATGGTTGAGGCGTAGTCCTGCTCGACCTGTTCACGCTCACCCTCACGGAGCAGGCCGTGATCGATGAAGAAGCAGGTGAGCTGGTCGCCTACGGCCTTGTGTACCAGGGCAGCAGCAACAGAAGAGTCAACGCCGCCAGAGAGAGCGCAGATAACCTGGTCGTCGCCGACCTGCTCACGGATCTTAGCGACCTGCTCTTCAATGATGTTGCCAATAGACCAGGTCTTCTCCAAGCCAGCTACCTTGAAGAGGAAGTTCTCCAGGGCAGCCTGGCCGTAGTCAGAGTGCTTAACCTCAGGGTGCCACTGCACGCCACCGAACTTACGCTTCTCATCAACAAAAGCAGCAACTGTTGCGCCGGGGGTCTGAGCCAGTACCTCAAAACCTTCAGGGGCTTCAGAGACAGAGTCACCGTGGCTCATCCAGACGTTCTGAGTTTTGGGGGTTCCGGTCAGGAAGGAAGAGTTCTCGGCGCAGACCACAGCATCAGTTGCACCGTATTCGCGTTTACCGGTCTTGGCCACGGTTCCGCCCAGGGTCTGGGCCATGACCTGGAATCCGTAGCAGATACCAAAGACGGGTACGCCAGCTTCAAACATGGCGATATCGCCCTTAGGGGCGCCGTCCTCGTAAACAGATGAGGGGCCGCCAGAAAGAATGATAGCGGCCGGGTTCTTGGCGAGCATCTTCTCAGTGGGCATGGTGTGAGGTACCAGCTCTGAATAGACGCCAGCCTCACGCACGCGGCGCGCGATAAGCTGAGCGTACTGGGCGCCGTAATCGACAACCAGTACGGGGCGCTCTTCGAGCTCCTCGATAGGGTTATGGGTAGTCACAGGTGTTTACCTTTTCGGTTGGGGTTTGAGGGTAATCCTTGGGTTCTATTCTAGTGCAGAGTCACTAGAGCTAGTAACGTTTGGTGGCCTGCGGGTTGGCCTCAAGTAAGGCTAGGGTTTCTGCGTAGATACGGCGCTCCACGATGAAAGAGAGGAAGGGCACCACACCACCCAAGGCCATGACAATCATCTGAGGTAGCTTCCAGCGCATCAGCAGCCAGAGGCGGAAGCAGGAGAAAAGATAGATGACGTAGAACCAGCCGTGAATAATCAGAACCCAGGTGGAAATATTCAGCCCCCCGTGCAGGTTACCGGTCTGACGGTTGAGCCACCCAAGGGCCACCGTTTCACCGGTCTGGGCATCTACCCCACCAGCAATCAGATCGTAGCCGAAGATGTGGCGGCTTATCATCTCAGCAACAAGCAGCAAAAGGAAGGTACCTGAAATCCAGGCGCACCACTTATAGAAGGTCAGGGCCCCACGAATCTGGGCTTCTGTTCCACCAAATTTCTTGCGCACGGTAAAACCACCGGCCGTATTCTGTTCGGTAGTGCCCCTAGCGAGGGTCACTTTCTTACCGTCGGTGCGGTGGGTAGGGCGTGGGGTGGGGTTCTGGCTCACAGCAAGTTTCTCCCTTAGCTGGTCTGGTTGGTCTATTCAGTGGGGGGCGGACGCTTGCAGTCAGCTTACCCTTTATCGTCACGGCGGGCTGGGGCATCCGGAATATCATCGAAGTAGTAGTAGGCCCTATCTTCTGGGTCCCAGTAGTAGGGCCGCCCGGTGGCATCATCAACCCAGTACTCTCCCTCATACTCAAAATAGAGGGCTGGGTCGGTATCTTTTTCAACCGCATCTTTGAGCAGACGGTACCAGAGGTAGATGGCAAAGCCGGCAAAAACTAGCCACTCTAGGGCGTAAAAAATATTGAGCCAGTCAAGGGTTTCATCAGTTACCTGCTGGGCGCGGATTGGCTGGAGAGTGCCGCTACTATCGAGCAGGCTTGCAGTAGCGGCGATAGCGCCTTGCTCAGTGAGCGGGGTTGGCCCCCTACTTTCAGAGTCGAGGGTCAGAATCCCGTTGAAGAGTGCAGCGTTCCACACGTTCGTAAGGTAGGAAGAGTTGGCGGAGGCAAGAACCCTGTCATGCCCCCGGTTCTCTTCGCTGACGTCCTTACTGGTCAGCGGAGGGTCATTGCCCACCACTCGCCCGGCAATAGTCACGGTGCCAGCTGGCTCAGCAAGGAGATCAGGGGTGGAAGTCCAGGCGCGGGCCACCGCAATACCGCGAGGCCCCTGCCCCAAGCTAGTGCTCACCTGCTGGCTACCATCAGGGACGAAAAGGCTGATAAGCCAGTAGCCCTCAGTACCGTCTTTGAGCTTATTTTCTACCAGGTAGCTGGAGCCCTGCGCATAGCTACCGGTAGCTTCTACCACCGTATCCACCTCAGCCATACTCAACCCATCGTAGGCCTGTAACACCTGACTATAGGGGCGCACCAGATCCTTAGCCGGGTCTGCGCTCACCTGCCCCAAGGTAGAAGCATTAATCTGCCATTTGCTGAGCATAAGGAAACCGCTAGCTAAGGCCAGCACCAGGAGCAGGCCAAGAAGCCAGCGGGGCGTCATAGCAGTTTTTAGCACGGTTGCTCTTTTCAGCATGAGGCAGGTAGACGGCAAGAAACCGGCCCCGCCTGCCCAACAGAGGGAGATAGGCGAGGCCGGCAAGACCCTACTTGACGTAAGGGGTAACGTTCACGTCAATACGCTGGAAGGACTTCAAATCGGTGTAACCGCAAGTTGCCAGAGCACGTTTGAGAGCACCCACCAGGTTAGCGCTGCCATCAGTGTGAGCAGAAGGACCATTCATGACCTCTTCCAAGGGCCCAACAGTGCCCTGGAAGGTGCGAGTACCACGGGGAAAATCAGCCGAGTGAGCCTCATTACCCCAGTGCCAGCCGGCACCAGGGGCCTCAGTAGCACGAGCCAAAGGAGCACCAATCATGACGGCATCCGCACCCATAGCCAGGGCCTTCACCATATCGCCAGAGCGGCCCAAGGAACCATCCGCAATTACGTGCACATAGCGGCCACCAGACTCATCAAGGTAATCAGAACGGGCAGCAGCAACATCAGAAATAGCAGTCGCCATAGGGGCCTGAATACCCAGGCCGCGGCGGGTGGTCAAAGCAGCCCCGCCACCAAAACCTACCAGCACACCAGCAGCACCAGTGCGCATCAGGTGAATAGCCGGGGTATAACCGGTTACCCCGCCCACCATAACCGGCACATCAAGTTCGTAAATGAACTTCTTCAAATCAAGCGGTTCACGACGGGTTGAAACGTGCTGGGCAGAAACAACAGAGCCACGAATCACGAAAAGGTCAACACCAGCCTTGACCACCGTCTGGTAGAACTCCTGGGTGTTCTGAGGGGTCAAAGAACCAGCAACAATAACACCAGAGTCACGAATCTCAGCCAGGCGGGCAGTAATCAGCTCAGCCTTAATGGGCTCAGCGTAGATTTCCTGCATACGGCGGGTAGCGGCGGGAGCATCGTCAGCAGACAGGGCGTTAATTTCATCCAGAAGCGGCTGGGGGTCCTCATACCGGGTCCACAAACCTTCCAGGTTCAGAACGCCCAAACCACCCAGCTTGCCCAGGGCAATAGCGGTAGCCGGTGACATCACAGAGTCCATGGGGGCACCAATAATGGGGGTGTCGAACTTGAAGGCGTCAATCTGCCAGCTCAGATCCACATCGTGAGCATCACGGGTACGGCGGGTAGGTACCAGGGCAATCTCATCGAGTGAGTAGGTGCGGCGGGCGCGCTTGGACATACCAATCTGGATGTCGGTCATGGATTTTCCTTTCACCGGCAGCAGGCCGGTTGGTGCAAACGAGCGTGGTAACGTTCGGAAGCCCCGGCCCCTCACCGGCAGGTGAGAGAACCGGGGCCGACCATCAAAATTTAGCGACGGTAGTTAGGGGCTTCAACAGTCATGGTGATGTCATGGGGGTGCGATTCCTTCAGACCTGCTGAAGTAATACGCACGAACTGGCCCTTATTCTTCAGTTCTTCAACAGTGTGGGCGCCCACATAGAACATGGTCTGACGCAGGCCACCTTCTAGCTGGTGCACCACAGAAGAAAGAGGCCCACGGTAGGGAACCTGCCCTTCAATACCCTCAGGAATCAGCTTCTCCTCAGAAGAAACATCAGCCTGGAAGTAACGGTCCTTAGAGAAGGACTTCTTACCGCCACGAGACTGCATAGCACCCAAGGAACCCATACCGCGGTAAGCCTTGAACTGCTTACCGTTAACAAAAATCAGTTCACCAGGTGATTCAGCGGTGCCAGCAAGCAAAGAACCAAGCATCACAGAATCAGCACCTGCCACCAGGGCCTTACCGATCTCACCGGAGTGCTGCATACCGCCGTCCGCAATCAGGGGAACGCCAGCAGGGATAGCTGCCTTAGCTGATTCGTTGATAGCGGTAATCTGAGGAACACCAACACCAGCGATAATACGGGTGGTGCAGATAGAACCGGGGCCAACACCAACCTTCACAGCATCGGCACCAGCGTCAATAATAGCCTGAGCACCAGCACGGGTAGCAGCCTGGCCACCTACCACATCAACGTGGGCAGCAGCAGAATCTTTCTTCAAGCGAGCAATCATATCGAGCACGCCCTGAGAGTGGCCGTTAGCGGTATCAACAAAGAGGGCATCAACGCCCGCTTCAATCAGGGTCATAGCGCGCTCGTAGCCATCCCCAAAGAAGCCGATAGCTGCACCAACGCGCAGGCGACCGTCCTCATCCTTGGTAGCGCGTGGGTACTGCTCGCTCTTGGTGAAGTCCTTAACAGTAATCAGACCGGTCAGCTTGCCTGCTTCGTCGATGAGGGGCAGCTTCTCAATCTTGTTTTCTGCCAGCAGGGCGAACGCTTCGTCCTTGCTCATACCCTCGTAACCGGTAATGAGCGGCATCTTGGTCATAATGTCGCGTACCAGGGTAGTTTCGAAGGTTGGCTCGGGCAGGTAGCGGGTATCGCGGTTGGTAATAATACCTACCAGCACGTTCTGATCATCTACTACCGGCAGACCTGACACTTTATAGTGGCCGCACAGGGCATCAAGCTCAGCAATAGTGGCATCGGGCCTAACCGTAACAGGGTTAGTAATCATGCCCGATTCGCTACGCTTGACGCGGTCTACATGGTCAGCCTGATCAGCGATAGAAAGGTTACGGTGAATCACACCCATACCGCCCAAACGGGCCATGGCAATAGCCAAAGCTGACTCAGTTACAGTGTCCATTGCAGCCGAAATAATGGGCGAAGCAATAGAGATACGCTTAGTCAGACGGGTGGTGGTGTCTGCATCTGACGGGATTACGTCAGTGTTGCCGGGCAGAAGCAGCACATCGTCGTAGGTGAGGCCGGTAAAGCCGAAGGGGTCTTCACTCAGTGCAGTAGGAGTAGACATAAAGGGTTCGCTACCTTTCGAGGGTGTTCAGGTGGGCGCTTAGCGACACTATTTTTAATCTTAGTCGGGTTATCCCCGATGTGCGAGTGCAGGGGCTAAGCACTCAGGCCCCGCTTGCTCACATCGCAGGGGCCGGCCCCCTCTTCTTACTGGGTCAAGCCTCTCCCCTACCTTTTCTCCATACCCCGCTCTCCTCTAGAGAGTGCTCTCAGAGGGCAGCAGCTGAGCGTGAGAGTGCAAGCTAGCGTCGGCCTTATTCAAGGCCTCAAGCACCCGCGGGTCAAAATAGGGCCCGAGAGTTTCGATGTAAGTTGCAGTGATGTGATCGTAATCGAAATAGGTGTAAATATTACCAATAGCCACCGGGCAAGAATTCTCAGGGCAAATAAGATCTGAGAAGTTCAAGGCAGCAAAACCGGGGTAGCTCTGCTCCAGAGGGCTCAGGGGGTTGATGGTGACGTCCTGGCCAGGGCTCATAGTACACTCATCAGCCCCACCAAAAGCATCAATGCAGTCCTTATGCTTAGTTTCCATACGCGGTGTATCACGCAAGCCAAGCACCTGAATACCCGCCCCAGTCAGCTCCCCAATATGGGTCTGGGCGTCAATGAGCAGGGCATCAGGCACATTCGGCTGCGATTTGGTGGCCTGGAGCAGGACGGTGCTGGGGGCTAGTTCCTGGATGAAGGCGCTACTATCAGCGGCCCAGGTATCGCAGTCAGAACCGCTAGCATAAGCTGCGTTATCGGTTTCCCCCAGGAAGCAGCCGGGGCGGGTGAGGGCGATGACCGTCCAGCCTTGAGATTCAGCAAGCGGACGCATAGCCGTCATCCACATCTGCATATGAGAGTTACCCCAAGCCACAATGGTCCTACTAGGCTCAGGCGAATAAGCAACATAGGTGCAATCCCCGGCAAGAGAATCAGGGAGACTCATCTCAGGGGTCACCTGCTGGCAGGCTGCACCCAAGTCAGCCCAGTCAGCATCAAGCACCTCTCGAAGAGGAATAACAGGGGCATCTTCATCCCCAGCATATTCAAAATCAGGTTGCAACACAGCCGCCCCCACATTATTAAGGGGCCGTTTAGCTTCAGCCTCTTCAACCTGCCGGTAAATGGAGCTTTGCCAGGCATAGGAAGGCCCAAGCGCAAAACCCACGCACAAAAGACCAGTCACCAGCCCCGCAAACATCGACCGGTTGGGCAGAGCCCAAGACTGTAAAGGCTTTTCAACCACATGAGTAAGAGCCCAGGCCAGCACCCCAGAAAAAAGCAGCAGGCCAAGCCCCGCCCAAAAACCTGCCTTTTCCTGGTGAGTCTGAGCCAGGTAGAAAACCAGCAGGGGCCAGTGCACCAGGTAGAGAGCATACGAGAAACCACCCAAGGCCAGAAGAGGCTTAGCTGTTAGCAGCTTCTCCGGGCCAAACCTGGTTCCGGTATCTCCCGCAACAATGACCAGTGAGGCTGCCACCGTAGGCCAGAGGGCCGCATACCCGGGGAAGGTGCCGTTAACGTCCAAAATGAAACCGCAACTGATAATAGCTGCTATACCGACCCACCCCAGCACAGCACGCACCACAGGGGGAAACTTCACCGCCGGAAGCCACAGGGCAACCAAAGAACCAAGAGCGAACTCCCACAGGCGAGCGCCCGTCTCAAAATAGGCTGCCTGTTGGTTAGCTGCGGTCACCTCCACCGAGTGAAGGAGCGAGACCACAAAAATTGCGGCGAAGACGGCGGTCAAAACCCAACGACCAGCGCCCCTCAGACGCTGGCCCAGTACCGCAGCAAGTAACACCACCAGCAAAGGCCAGAGCACATAGATCTGCCCCTGCACCGAAAGAGACCAAAAATGACGCAAGGGAGAAGCTAAAGAAGTATCAGCGGCATAATAGTCCACCGCATTCTCGATAGACCAGTTATTGTGCTGGTACAGAATCACGGCCTTAGCCTCATCAGCAATTGAGAGCCAGCGCTCAGCCGGGATAAAGAAATAGGTGCCTAGCAGGGTCAAGGCGACGATCAAAGAAGCCAGAGGCAAAAGACGTTTGAAGACATGCACCCAATAAGCCAACAGGGTTTTTACACCAAACCAGGTGCCAGGGCCTACCAGTTTGCCTTGCTCTAGCTTGCGCGCAAAAGAGCCTGTCAGCAAGAAAGCTGAAATCAATAAGAAGACATCAACGCCGCCAGAGACACGGCCAAACCAGAAGTGATAGGCGGCAACAAGCAAAAGGGCGAGGGCACGCAGCCCCTGAATTTCGGGGCGCCAGGCGCGCTCGGCTGAACGGGTGATGGTTGCTATAGTGCCGGTGGCGGGTTGTGTTTCGGTGGCTGGGCGGGACACTGCGGTCTACCTCCTTTGCTGACAAGGGTTGGGTGCCAGAAAGACAGTTACCGTTAAGTAACGAGCAGGAAGACACCGAGTTAAAATGTTACTGCTAGTGACCGGCAGATTGCATTAAACAACAGGCCCTACCTCTACGGTGTTAGTCACTGTAGAGGCAGGGCCTGTTGAGCCGTGAAGACCTAGGAAAGGGTGAAGAGGTGGGTGTAGAAGCCTTACTTGGCTTCGTCTTCTTCTTTCTCCTCAGGCTTTTCAACGACCAGGGTTTCGGTGGTCAGCACCAGGGCAGCGATGGAGGTTGCATTTTCTAGGGCTGAGCGGGTGACCTTGACCGGGTCGATGACACCGCGGGCGATGAGATCTTCGTATTCACCGGTTGCGGCGTTGAAGCCGTGACCGATGGGCATCTCTGCTACGCGGGAGGTGACCACATAGCCGTCCTGACCCGCGTTCTCAGCAATCCAGCGCAGGGGCTGCACCAGGGCGCGGCGGACGATGTCCGCACCAACCTGGGCATCATGGGAGTCAAGTTCAAGACCATCAAGGGCTGCAAGAGCGTGCACCAGGGCGGTACCGCCACCTGCCACGATGCCCTCTTCAAGGGCAGCGCGGGTTGAGGAAACAGCGTCCTCAATACGGTGCTTACGTTCCTTGGCTTCAACCTCGGTTGCAGCACCCACCTTGATAACGCCCACACCGCCAGCTAGCTTAGCTAGGCGTTCCTTGAGCTTTTCGCGGTCCCATTCGGAATCTACGCGCTCAATTTCGGCGCGGAGCTGATCAACGCGTTCAGCTACAGCCTCAGAGCTGCCACTGCCATCGACGATGGTGGTGTTGTTCTTGGTGACGGTCACACGGCGGGCTGAACCGAGCTGGTCCAGGGTCACAGCGTCCAAGGAGATACCCAGTTCGCCGGTAATGACGGTACCGCCGGTGAGGATAGCCAGGTCCTGGAAGATTGCCTTGCGGCGGTCACCAAAACCGGGTGCCTTCAGCGCCACAACGTCCAGGTTGCCGCGGAGCTTGTTAATGACCAGGGCGGAGAGGGCTTCACCGTCCACGTCCTCAGCGATGATGGTCAGGGGCTTTTTGGCCTGAACAATCTTCTCAAGGACGGGCATAATCTCAGCCACGGTTGAAATTTTGCCCTGGTAGAGCAAAATGGCGGTGTTCTCAAGAACAGCCTCAGCTCGTTCAGGGTCGGTGACGAAGGAGGGTGAGAGGTAGCCCTTATCGAACTGCATACCCTCGGTCACTTCAAGCTCAATCTCAGTCGTCGAGCCATCTTCGATGGTGATAACACCGTCTTGGCCAACCTTGCTAAAGGCTTCAGAGAGCAGTTCACCGATCTGGGGTGACTGGGCGGAGATAGCTGCCACGTGGGCAACTTCTT
This sequence comes from Rothia sp. 88186D007BW, assembly GCF_053544215.1. NCBI lineage: Bacteria > Bacillati > Actinomycetota > Actinomycetes > Micrococcales > Micrococcaceae > Rothia > Rothia sp. 88186D007BW. Next base: position 46,951 of record NZ_JBPPTR010000001.1, read on the forward strand.
CACCAGTGACTTCGCGGGCGTTAGCCAGCAGGCGCTCTGAAACCAGCTTGGTGGCGGTTTCGATACCGCGCTTGACCTCGCCGGGGGCAGCGCCAGAGGTGACGTTGCGCAGACCCTCAGAGACCAAAGCCTGGGCCAGGACGGTCGCGGTGGTGGTGCCGTCGCCAGCAACATCGTTGGTTTTGGTGGCTACTTCTTTAGCCAGCTGGGCGCCCAGGTTTTCGTAGGGGTTTTCCAGTTCAATCTCGCGGGCGATTGATACACCGTCGTTGGTAATGATGGGGGCGCCCCACTGCTTATCAAGTACCACGTTGCGGCCGCGGGGGCCCAGGGTTACTTTGACAGCGTTAGCAAGCTTATCGACGCCTGCCTGCAGGTGCTTACGCGCATCATCATTGAATTCAAGCTGCTTTGCCATGAATCCTTACTTCTTTCTTGTGTTTCGTCTTGTCTTCGGTAGAAACAGCGAAAACTTAGGAAACGACAGCCAGTACGTCGCGGGCTGAGAGAATCAGGTATTCGGCGCCGCCGTACTTAACCTCGGTGCCACCGTACTTGGAGAAGATTACGACGTCGCCTTCTGCTACGTCAACGGGGATGCGGTTGCCCTTGTCGTCGATGCGGCCGGGGCCAACAGCGATGACCTTAGCTTCCTGGGGCTTTTCCTTGGCGGTATCGGGGATGACCAGACCAGATGCGGTGGTCTGCTCTGCTTCAACGATCTGAACGACAATGCGGTCTTCGAGGGGCTTGATAGCCATGGTGAGGTACTCCTTTGAGTGGGTCTCAGCGTAAAATTTATGGGGTGACTACAGGGTGCTAAGTCGGTTTTACCCGGTATCGTCGCGGTGTTACCGGGTGCCGTTTTAGCACTATCAGCAGTCAAGTGCTAACTAAAACTTTATTCCTCTGGGCCCCTGGTGGGCAAGATAGGGCGCCGGTTTCGCAGACAGCGCACCCGCTACCCTGCCTGCTCTGCCCTATAACTTGCACCTAAACTTATGTGCATGACCTCTTTCCCCCGCGCCGGCGCCCAGCCCTTCTCAGCCGACCACTTAGCTCTTCTTGACCAGCTCACCCCCTATAACCCCGCAGACTCCCTCCAGGCGGTCAGCAGGCTCAGGGCGCAGGGCATCAGCGCCGAAGATTCCTCTGCCCTGCTCACCCAGGCCCGCCTACGCACCCTAGGAGCCAGTAAATTCGGCCCGGCTGCTAGGCACATGCTTTTCACCGAGGCTGGCTATGAGCAGGCCACCCGCGCAGCTGTTGCCCAGCACCACGCCGCCCGGTTTGTCGCTGCTGGGCTTGCCTCAGTAGCAGATTTAGGCTGCGGCCTAGGGGCAGATTCCCTAGCCTTTGCGCAGGCAGGTTTAGCTGTGACATCCCTAGAACTTGACCCAATCACAGCAAGCCTGGCCGCCCATAATCTCTCCCCCTACCCCACCGCCCAGGTGCTGGTGGGCAATGTGGAAGAGGTCAAGCTTGAAAAGCTCACCACCGTCACCGGGGAGCCTATCTCAGCTCTCTGGTTAGACCCGGCACGCCGAGAGGTCGAAAGCGGGTCTACCACCTCACGGATTTTTGACCCAGAGGCCTTCTCCCCGCCCTTTTCCTTCTTGCAGAAGCTAGCGGCCACAGGCACCCCCATGGGGGTCAAGCTGGGTCCGGCCCTACCCCATGAGGCTATACCGGATGGGGTAGAAGCCGAGTGGGTCAGTCACGGTGGGTCTGTGGTAGAAGTAGTGCTCTGGTTCAACGGTTTAGCCCGACCCGGCGTAGCCCGCTCAGCTACGGTACTGGGTGCGGACGCCGCCACCCGGCAGGTACTGGGTGAACTTACCTCACCGGCACCAGCGTCCACCCCTGAAGAGCCTCTTGAAGTAACAGAACTGGGCACCTACCTGATTGAGCCAGACGGCGCGGTGGTACGTTCCCACCTGGTAGCAGATTATGCGCGGACGATTGGGGCAACCCTGCTCGATGAGAACATCGCCTACCTAACCGCCGATTCCCCCGCTGATAGCCCGCTAGGCCGCGCCTACCGCGTCCTGGGTACCTTGCCCTTGAACGACAAGAAGCTCCGCCGCTGGGTCAAAGAAGAAGGCATCACCGCCCTGACCGTTAAAAAACGGGGCGTCGATGTGCTCCCTGAAAAGCTACGGGCCACACTCCTTGCCGGGGTAAAAAAGAAGAAGGGCGCGGGTAAAGAAGCCACCCTCATTCTGACCCGCCTCGGGCAGGGAACGAGCTCCCAGCGGCTAGCAATCTGGGCTGAACCAGCCTAACTGACGGTCAGCTACCTGGTCAGATGCACAACTCCCACCTGACCAAAAATGTCATACTGTGAGCTAGATTCTTCTGCTTCAGCCCCTGCCCATAAGATGGAACCAGCACCGCACCGAGACCCTGGAGCCAGCGTATGATTTTCCATCCCTCAGACCAGTCCACCATTGGAGTGGAGTGGGAAGTTGCCCTCGTTGAACCCACCACCCGCCAGCTAGCTTCACAGGCAGACCATGTGCTAGCACTCCTCAAAGAACAGCACCCCCATATTCTTGAACCCGCCACCAACCGGGCTCACATCACCGGCGAGTTCTTGAACAACACCGTAGAAATCGTCACCGGCATCTGCCGCACCCCAGCCCAAGCCGCTGAACAGCTCACCCAAACCACTAGCGTCCTCAAAAACGTCACAGACCAGCTAGGCCTCGCCTTCTTCTCAGCAGGCACCCACCCCTTCTCACGGGCCCTCGACCAAAAAGTCGTTGACAAAGACCGCTACCTGCGAGTGCTAGACCGCTCCCAATACTGGGGCCGCCGCCAAATTATTTACGGGGTGCATGTACACACCGGAGTTAACTCCCGGGCTAAGGCCCTGCCCGTCCTCAACGGACTGACCAACTTCTACCCCCACCTACTGGCCCTCTCAGCCTCCTCCCCCTTCTGGGAGGGTGAAGATACCGGTTTCGCCTCCCAACGGGCCCAGATTTTCCAGCAGCTACCCACCTCTGGCCTGCCCTTTACCTTTGAGAGGTGGGAAGACTACGAAGACTACCTCAACGACCTGGTCATGACCGGTGTGATTGATGACCCCAGCGAAAACCGCTGGGACGTGCGCCCCGTACCCAAATACGGCACCGTTGAAATGCGGGCCTACGACGGGCTGGCCTCAATTCGCGATATCACAGCGCTCACCGCCTTCACCCAATGCCTAGTGGAATGGTTCTCCCGCCAACTCGATGCAGGCAAAAGCATTGACCCGCTCAAACCCTGGCATGTACAAGAAAATAAATGGCGGGCAGCCCGCTACGGCGCTGAAGCTACCGTCATTCTTGATAACCAGAACACCGAGCGTCTCGTGACTGAAGATACCCTGGGGCTTCTCAATAAGCTCGAAAGCATCGCCGCTGACCTCGGCTGCTCTGCTGAACTGGCTGAGGTGGAGCGCATCTGCCTCACGGGGGCCGGCTACCAGCGTCAGCGTCGCATCGCCACCGAAAACGGCGGGAACCTGCAGGCTGTGGTGGACGACCTGACCACCCAAGCAATCGAGGGGCTATAAGCCTTGAGAGAGCGGCTGCTCCCTTAGAGGGAAATTGTGGTCACCGGCAAAGAGGAATCCGCCGTAAAACCAATCCCCGACGGTTCGCGCCCCTCAGCAACCAGGCGAGCGCCCAGGGCAGCTACCATAGCCCCGTTGTCGGTGCACAGGCTTAGCTGAGGAATGACCAGCTTGATACCGTGCTCGGCACACCGTTGAGCGGTGAGCTCCCGCAGGCGGGAGTTGGCAGCCACTCCCCCGCCCAGAAGTAGGGTGGTGATGCCGCCTTCGGTGCAGGCCAGCATGGCTTTTTTGGTGATGACGTCTACCACGGCCTCTTGGAAGGAGGCAGCAATATCAGCTAGGGGCACCTCTTCGCCGCGGGCTTCAAAGCCCTCTACGACGCGGGCTACAGCGGTTTTTAGGCCGGAGAAGGAGAAGTCGTAGCGGTGGGGGCCAGGTTCTTGGGCTGTGCCCATGAACTTGCGGGTGGATAGGCCCCGGGGGAAGGCAAAAGCTGCCTCGTCGCCGTCCGCAGCGACCCGGTCAATGACAGGGCCGCCTGGGTAGGGCAGGCCCAGTAGGCGGGCTACTTTATCGTAGGCTTCGCCCGCGGCGTCATCTAGGGTGGCACCGAGGAGTTCGACGTCCCCGGTAATGTCACGGACAGCTAGGATCTCGGTGTGCCCGCCAGAAACGAGGAGGGCGCCAATGCCTTCGCTGGGTAGGCCATCTAGAAAGTCAGCGGTGTGCCCCTCGATGCCGCAGTTCTCAAGTAGGCCCACCCCCACGTGGGCAACCAGGTGGTTGATGCCGTAGAGGGGTTTGCCGGTGGCTGTAGCTAGGGCTTTAGCGGCAGAGACTCCTACCATGAGGGCACCGGCCAGGCCGGGCCCTGCGGTGACGGCGATAGCATCAATTTCTTCTAGACTGACCTGGGCTTCATCGAGGGCTGCTTGTAAGGCTGGGATCATGGCCTCTAGGTGGGCGCGCGAAGCGATTTCAGGGATGACCCCGCCAAAGCGCACGTGGTCGTTCATGGAGGATGAGACGGTGTTGGTCAGCAGGGTTGAGCCTCGCACAATGCCGATGCCTGTTTCGTCGCAGGAGGATTCAATGCCCAGCACCAGGGGTTGGGTTTTAGCTGTCATTGTTGCTTTCTCCTTGCAGGGTGTTCTGGTCGGTGAGGTCACGGCGCATGATGAGGGCGTCTACCCCGTCATTGTAGTAGTGGCGGCGCAGGTGAATCTGCTGGTAGCTGTTCTTCAGGTAGAGGTCCTGGGCGCGGGGGTTATCTGCTCGCACTTCGAGGAGTATCTGGTCTGCTCCTCGGGCTTTTGCTTCTTGGGCGAGAAAGTTGAGCATGGCCTGCCCGTAGCCGTGCCCTTGGTAGGCGGGGTCCACTGCGATGGTTTGCACATCGGCTGTCTCAGCTATGCTCATCAGCCCGGCGTAGCCGATGATTTCTGTGCCGGTAGCTGTGGGTGTTTCTAGGACGATGTAGCCCCGTGTTTCGTGGGTGATTTCAGCTAGGAACATGTCTAGGGGCCAGGCATCAGCGGGGAAGAGCTTTAGTTCTAGGGTGTGGACGGCTGGCAGATCGTGCAGGGTCATTTCCCGTGCGTTAGCTCCCTGGGCTAGGGCCTGTGGTAGGTCTGTGAGGAGCATTAGGCGCTGGCTTTCTTGCGAGCTGCTGGTACTTTAGCGTCTGATTCTCGTAGGTAGAGGGCGCTGGTGTCGGTGCTGAGCTGGGTGAGGCCTAGGCGGGTGGCGGCAGCTAGCAGGGCGGCGGCGTCCGGCTGGGTATGTTCAAAGCTGGGCTGAACATCTAGGGCCTGCGGGTAGAGGGAGGTTCCAAAGCCGTAGGCGGGTAAGGAGGGGGCCTCGTTTGCAGGGCCTACGGTGGGGCCGCTCTCTAGCTGGTAGCCGCTCTCAGTGAGCTGGTAGACAGCTGAGTATATTTCTTTGCGGCGGGCATCTGAGGCGACCAGAAAACGGGTGTGGCCGGACGCCTGCGCGGCCGTGTGGGCGCTTTCGGCGAGGGCGGTGAGGCTCATGAGCCCGTAGAGGGGCTTGTTCCAGGCGAAGGCTAGGGTGCGGGCAGTGACGATGCCTGCGCGTAGACCAGTAAAAGGGCCAGGGCCGGTGCCTGTGATAAGAGCGTCGATGTCTTGGTCTGATACACCGGCTTCAGCCAGGACCTCAGTTACGAAGGGGGCCATGACCTCAGCGTGTGAGCGGGTATCTTCGGTTGCCCGTGAGGCGAGCAAGGTCAGCTGGTCACCGTTAAGGCGGCCCAGCGCAACAGAAGCAATAGCGGATGAATCAAGAGCAAGAATAAGCACCCCCCCAGTCTAGCGTGTTGAGAGGGTATAGGGGTTTGAGGAAGCTGGCTCGGGGCTGGCTGGTAAGGGAGGAGCATGAAAGGCTATGGAAGCTGGCTCGGGGCTAGCTGGTAAGGGAGGAGCATGAAAGGCTATGGAAGCTGGCTCGGGGCTGGCGTTTAAGGGTGCTTCCGTAGCCCTTCATGCTCCCCCACCTTTCCTCTACCTTTCCCCTACCCTCGTCAGACTCTCTACTAACTCACCCCAGGCTCCTTCCCAGCGGGGCCCGCTTCCAATCAGGCGCAGGCGGCGGGGCTCAGGGGCGTCTTCGTCCTCGTCCTCTTCTTCCCAGCTTCCGGGGGCGTAGAGGGCGTAGGGGTCGGTTTCGGCTAGGTCTGCCCCTGTGATGCGGGTGAATTCTAGGTCGAGGATGGAGGTGGAGAGGTGTTCGGCTTTGTTGCGCCCCCATTCGATGACAGTGACGGAGCGGTCGAGGGAGTATTCCAGGTCGAGGTCGTCGAGTTCTTCGGCGCTGGCGAGGCGGTAGGCATCTACGTGGACGAGGTCGGGCCCGCCTGGGCGGGGGCCTTCAGCTAGGTTGGGGTGGACGCGGGAGAGCACGAAGGTTGGTGAGATGACGCCTTCGCGTACCCCTAGCCCTTCGCCCAGGGAGCGGGTGAAGGTTGTTTTTCCGGCTCCTAGTTCGCCGGTGAGGATGAGTACGTCGCCTGCCTGGAGTAGGGGTGCTAGGGCTAGGGCGAGGGCCCGGGTGTGGTTGGGGCCGGTGATTTCTAGGTCGAGGATGTGTTGGGTTTTCATGATCTTAGGTTTGGTCTTTCCAGGTTCCGCCGATGCTGATGCGGGTGACGCGGGGGGAGATGCGGGTGACGATTTCGTAGTTGATGGTTCCGGCGGCTTCTGCCCAGTCGGTGACTGGTGGGTTGTCCCCGGTGCCAAAGAGTACGGCGGGGGCTCCAAGGAGGCCGGCTGATGGGTTGGCGAGGCCGGGTTTGCCGAGGTCTATGACGAGCTGGTCCATGGCGATTCTGCCGACTACTGGGTAGGTTGTGGCGGGGCCGGTGGCTGGGTAGATGCGCACGGGGCCGCCACTGGCTATGCGGGGGATGCCGTCTGCGTAGCCGATGGGGATGAGGGCGAGGGTGGTGGGTTGGTCGGTGGTGTAGTTGAGGCCGTAGGAGACTCCTTGGCCGGCGGGTACTTCTTTGACGGAGGCGATGAAGGTTTGTAGGTGCATTGCGGGGCGTAGGCCTAGCTCTTGGGGGGTGGTGCCGGGTAGGGGTGAGAGGCCATAGATGCCGAGCCCGACGCGCACGGCGTCCTGTAGCAGGCTATTTTCTGTGCTGAGGGTGGCGGCGCTGAGGGTTGCGGGGGTGTTGGCGAGGTGGCGCAGGGTGGGGCGTAGCCCGGCGGTGTGCAGGATTTCTAGGGCCTGGTTAAAGGTTTGGGCTTGTTGGGTTGTCTCAGTACGTTCAGGTTCGTCGGCTACTGCTAGGTGGGAGAAAACCCCTACTACCTCTACTGTTCCGGTTTTTTCCAGCTGACGGGCGTGGGCGGCCAGTGCCGGCAGTTCGCTCATGGTGACCCCGTTGCGGCCGAGTCCGGTATCAACTTTTAGGTGGAGCTTAACTGGCTCTTCTTGTGAGCTGGCGCGGTGGGCTGTTGCTATGGCTTCTAGTTCCCACATGCTGGAGAACCCTAGTTCAAGGCGGTCGGCGAGGGCTTGGGCGAAGTTGGTTCGGGGGGTGTGGAGCCAGGCGATGATGGGGGCTGTGATGCCGTGGGCTCGCAGGGTGCGAGCTTCTGTTGTGTGGACGACTCCCAGGTAGTCGGCACCGGCAGCTAAGGCGGAGCGGGCTATATCTACGCTGCCGTGCCCGTAGGCGTCCGCTTTGACGACTGCGATAAGGGCCCGCTGACCGATCAGTGCTTTGATGTGCCGGACGTTGTGTTCGACGGCGTCTAGGTCGATGACCGCAAGGCGTTCTGCATCTGTGGGGGCGTCAAGCGGCACGAAGCCGTAGGCGCGGTAGAGGCTGTCGATAGGCACAGTGTCTTCCTTGGGCGTAGGGGCTTTCCCTCTAGCTTAGTTGAGTTTGCTGGCAGCGGCTCTGCCTTCGTTTCTGCCGGGTATAGGCTTGGTGGGGCAGGTAGAGTAGAGATGTGACTTTTTCTTTTCCGCTGCACCTGCATATCTTTTCCATGCATACTTCCCCCCTGGCTCAGCCGGGCTCTGGGGATGCTGGCGGGATGAACGTCTATATTGAGCGTTCTCTAGCTGCCTTACTTGAAGTCAACCCTCAGCTGACGGTGGAGGTTTTTACGTTGGCCACCTCTTCCCAGCAGGCTGGGCAGGTGCGCTACCATGAGCGAGCTACGGTCACCGCGCTTTATCTGCCTGAGGCTGAGGGGGCCGGCAAGGAAGATTTGCCGGCCTTGGTGCCGGGCTTTGCTGTAGCTGTTCAGCAGGCGGCTTCCCGTATGCCTCAGCTGGTGCATAGTCATTACTGGCTTTCAGGTTTGGCAGCTCTTGCCGCGTACCCGCAGGTTCCGCTGGTTCATACTATGCACACTACCGCTGCTGGCAAGAATGCCCGGCTGGGTGCGGGCGAGCGCCCCGAACCTGAGCTGCGTTTGCGTGGTGAAGAGACCCTGGTGGCTAGGGCCGCTGCCTTGGTGGTGAATACTGGCTATGAGGCTGAGCAGATGCAGTGTTTTTATGGGGCGCGTAATACTCAGCTTGTGACGGTAGCCCCGGGCGTTGATGTATCCATTTTTTCTCGGGATGAGGGCGTCCACCCAGCTCATGAGGGTCAGAGCGGTGCTGCCCATCTAGTATTTGCTGGCCGCCCCCAGCCTCTTAAGGGCCCTCATCTGTTGGTGGAGGCGCTCGGTCTGCTGCCGCAGGGCTTGGAGGTTACCCTCGATATTATTGGTAGCTCCGGGACAGGCTATGAGCAGAATCTTGCTGACCGGGTAGAAGAGCTGGGGTTGGCTGGTCGCGTCCGCTTTTTACCGGCTCTAGCTGCACCGGACCTTGCCCGGGCCTTCTGCCGGGCCGATATCGTAGCCTGCCCTTCCTCTTCTGAGACTTTCGGGCTTGTAGCCTTGGAAGCATCAGCCTGCGGGGCGCCGGTTCTGGCCAGTAAAGTCGATGGCCTTAAGGAGGCTGTTGCAGATGGTCTGACCGGGCTGCTGGTAGCAGAACGCACCCCGCCTGCGTGGGCGGACGCCATCGAGCAGCTTGTCAGGGATCCTCAGCTGCGCCGCGCCCTGGGGGATGCTGCTACCCACCGCGCCCGCAGGTTCACCTGGCAGTCCACGGCCCAGGCTCTCACCCAGCTTTATCAGACTCTCACCCGTCCCTAGGAAGGAACCCATGTCTTTTTCTATGACCCGCCAAGCATTTGCCGCTTACCTTGATGCTTCACGCATCACCGGGAAGGTAGCAACCGCCCGTGAGAACAACCTGGCCCATATGCAGGGATTTATTGACGGCAATGAGCACATAGAGTTCGGCGTTAAATGGACCAGGGACTGGACCGTTGAGGATATTTTTGAGCTCATGGCCCGCAGGGTCGGCACCAGTGCTGACCCCAACCACAGGGAAGGCCAAGACACCATCAGCGCAGATTTGTGCATTGACGGGCTTACTGAGTACGCCCGCATCTTCGGTGAAGCTGTTCGGGCAGGCAAGAGCATGCTCTTTGCCACCGGCCACCCTGCTGGTCTCTTCCCTATCTACGCCAGACTTGCTGCAGCCGCTAAAGCCCAGGGGGCGACCGTCCTGACCATTGATGAGGGCGACCGTTTTCTCGACGGTGATATCCGCCAAATCTTTGACGTGATCATGTTTGAGCAGTACGGCAATCTGCAGCACACACATTTCCCCGGCCCCATGCAGCTAGCCTTGGGCCAGCTCACAGAACGGGGAATTACCCCCGACTTGGTCATCGCCGATCACGGGTTAGCCGGGTACGCGGCGTCCGCAGGAATTCCCACAATCGGTATCGCAGATTGTAACGATCCCGGGCTTTTCGTCTCGGCCGAGCAGGGGCAGATTCTTGTTGCGGTGCCCATGGATGATAACGTCACCCCTCACCTCTATGAACCGGTCATCGACTTCATCCTGCACGAAGCTAAACTCACCCGCTAATATTCCTCTGACAAGGTGCGATAGGCTATTGTATTCAAAAATGTGAAACATATTTCAGCTGATGCATCTGCCGATAAATCACCCGTCCCTGTAGTATTAAAAACCTAACGTACAGGTCTGCCCATACCATTCTCGCACCCGGCGCAGGCACCAGCTTTAGGGGAATACACACCAGTGAACGAACAGTACATCGAGGAACGGTGGGCAGAAACACGCAACCGCCGCACCTGGCACCCTAAGATTAAGGCTGCTCTTTACATAGCGGACGCTCTTGCTCTTGCGCTTGCTATCACGGTGGCTCATCTTATTAGCTTCGGTTTTGAAAATACCGAAGTCGTATCACGCACGTCTCTGCCCCTGGGTTATATCGCCACCGGTGTAGCCTTTGGCCTCATTTGGTTTGTGGTGCTTTCCATTGCCAATACCCGCAACATTCGTTATCTGGGCCACGGAGTCGATGAATACCGGCTCGTCACAAAATCAACTACCTATTTCTTCGCGGTCATTGCGATTTTCTCCTACCTCACCAAAATCGATTTTGCCCGCACCTATGTTGTTGTGGCCTACCCAGTCGGTATCGTTCTGCTACTCTGCGCCCGTTGGGCCGTGCGCCGGTGGCTGGTTCACTGGCGCAATAAAGGTCGGGCCCTGTCACGCGTCATGATTATCGGCGATTCAGCCTCAGGCGAGCACCTCCACAAGACCCTCCAGGGGGCCCGCACTTCAGGCCTCTCCCCTGTGGCAGCTTATCTGCCCCGCTCTCGTCCTGGAACCCAGCTAGCTAAGGGGGCTATTCCCACCCTGGGTTACTCCCCCGAAGCCGCCGACGTCCTTGATGTGGTTCGTGAGAACAATATTCATGCAGTGGCTGTATCAACCGGTCACGGGCTGAACCCCGCAGAGCTGCGCCGCCTGGGCTGGGCGCTAGCTGCTGCCCATGTGGCCCTCATTATGGCTCCTGCCATGACCGATATCGCAGGCCCCCGCATCCATACTCAGCCGCTCAATGGCGTGCCCCTAATTCACGTTCATACTCCCCGCATCGAAGGCATTAAGGCCCTGATCAAGCGAGCTATCGATATCGTAGCTTCTGGGCTTGGCCTGCTTTTCCTGGCTCCCCTGCTAATTCCGGTGGCTCTGCTCGTGAAGAAGGACGGCGGGCCTATCTTCTTCCTGCAAGAACGCGTCGGCTACCGTGGCACCCCCTTCCACATGATTAAGTTCCGTTCCATGGTGACTAATGCCGAAGAGCTCAAGAAAGAGCTCATGGACCAGAACGAGGGTAACGGGGTGCTCTTCAAGATGGCAGATGATCCGCGTATCACCCCCATCGGTAAGTTCATCCGCAAGTTTTCCATTGACGAGCTTCCTCAGCTGTGGAACGTTCTTGTGGGCGATATGTCCTTGGTGGGGCCGCGACCGCCGCTTCCTTCTGAGGTTGAGCAGTACGAAGAGGACGCCTACCGCCGTCTACTGGTCAAGCCCGGCATTACTGGCCTGTGGCAGGTTTCTGGCCGCTCTAACCTCTCCTGGGAAGAGTCTATCCGCCTTGATCTCTACTATGTGGAGAACTGGTCGGTCATGAGTGATATTGTCATTCTTTTCCGTACTGTTCGCGCAGTTTTTGCTAAGGACGGCGCCTACTAAGGCTGGTTGGCAGAAGGCCGGTTACCCGTGTGGTAACCGGCCTTTGTTTGAGGTTTTACCCTAGAGCCCTTTTTGTTGGAGGAAAGTAGCAACCGCTTGGGGAAGGTGCTGGCAGACAAAAGTAGGTGGGGTGGGGCCAGAACTTTCAGGCCCGTGCACTAGGCCTGCTGCCAGTTGGTGAATATGCACGGCAGCACCCGCCAACCTGGCATAGTCTCCGGTAAGAGCCCCGGGGTTAGGATCTTCAGCCTGGTAGCGGGCTAGAAGGGCTCCAAGAATACCGGTGAGGGTATCTCCGCTTCCCGCTGTAGCTAGCCAATGGTTCTGACTACTTACCTGGAAAAGCTCACCGCTGGGTGCAGCTAGAGTAGTGGTGCCGCCCTTGAGCAGGACGGTCGCCCCAGTGGCCTGGGCCAGTAGATTCGCAAAGCGGTGTGGGTGGGTTTCTACCTGCTGGCGGGTAGGCGGGTCTAGTAGCGCTGTGCCCTGTTCTTGCAGTAGGTGTGGGGTTAGGGCTAGGAGCCAGGTGAGGGCATCCACGAGTTCCCCGGCGTGGGGAGTGAGAATATGATGGGCCTGCAGTTTGAGCCCATCAGCCACTAGCCGGCAGGCCAGGGCTACCGCTGCTGCATCAATGACGGCAGGTAAGCCAGTGGAAAGGACGGCTAGGGCTTCAGCTTCACGGGCATCACCAGCTAGACCAGAGCCAAGGGCCCAGGCATCGACGTGCAGGTTTTCTGGTTCATCCAGGCTACACACGGCCTCGGGCACGGTGAGTTGAACCTGGAAATTGAGGGAAGAGGTACCTGCAAAGCGCAACATACCTACCCCGGTGTTAACAGCCGCCCGAGCAGACATCAGGGCAGCGCCCGGGTAGGTATCGCTGCCGGTGAGTAGGCCCAGTACCCCGCGGGTATATTTATGGGATGTTGCTTGAGGAGACGTAACATATTTTTCGATGTCCCTCTGCTTTAGTTCTTCTACTTTAGCCACTCTCATCGCCTTCTCTTGTAGCTTGGCCGATAGGAACCCCTCGCCTATCCGGGTCCAGGTGCCTTAGGGTGCGCAAGTCTTCCTCGTTCAGGTGTTCTGCTACTACGGTTGCAGTAGCTACAGGCTCATCGTGGCTCATGGTCAGGTGCCACCGGTTGATTCCCAGTGCAGTAGCCCTGGCAGCTACCGTCCCCTGCATGACTAGGTAGGGAGCCCCGTCCGCCTCTTTTTCTACCCAGCAGTCCTGCCAGGATAGCCCAGCAGGAGCCCGCAGCGCCTTAGCTACAGCCTCCTTGGCAGCAAACCGGGCAGCTAGGGAGCGGACGGGTAAGCCCCGCTCCCCCGGGGCAAAGAGCCGATTCTCTAAGGCGGGGGTACGTGCCAAGAGCTCAGCAAAGCGCTCAATATTGACTACGTCCGTACCGGTACCAATAATCATGAGCTCTTATCCTCACTCTTGCCAGGGGTATGCTTCTTCTGCTCATTCTACGCCCCGGCTTCTTACCGTGAAAAAGGACCCCGCACCTTACCAGGTACGGGGTCCTTATCGCTCATGCGCACAGAGGCTTTATTCGACGGTTACTGACTTGGCCAGGTTACGGGGCTGGTCTACGTCGTAGCCCTTAGCGTGAGCCACTGAGCATGCAAAGATTTGCAGAGGCACGGTGGAGAGCAGGGGCTGGAGCAGGCTGGGTGAGGCAGGAATGCGGATAATGTGGTCGGCGTGTTCCTCAACTGCGGTATCGCCTTCTTCTGCAATAACGATGGTCACTGCGCCGCGAGCGCGGACTTCCTGGATGTTGGAGACAACCTTGGAGTGCAGGGAGTCACGGCCGTTGGGTGAGGGGACGATGACAAAGATGGGCTGGCCTTCTTCCACCAGGGCGATGGGGCCGTGCTTGAGCTCGCCTGCTGCGAAGCCTTCAGCGTGCAGGTAGGCGATTTCCTTCAGCTTCAGGGCGCCTTCCATTGCAACGGGGAAGCCAACGTGGCGGCCCAGGAAGAGGACGGACTTGGCATCCTTCATAGAGGTGCCTAGGTCCTTGACCTGCTGCTCATTGTCGATAACAGCCTGAATCTTCTCGGGCATCTTCTGCAGTTCTTCAAGGATGATACGAATTTCGTCCTTGTACATGTTGCCGCGTAGCTGGGCCAGGTAGAGGCCGAGCAGGTAAGCAGCAGCGATCTGTGAGAGGAAGGCCTTGGTGGAGGCAACAGCGATCTCAGGGCCCGCGTGGGTGTAGAGAGCTGCATCAGATTCACGGGGCAGGGTGGAGCCGTTGGTGTTGCAGATAGAAACGACCTTGGCGCCCTGTTCCTGGGCGTGGCGTACTGCCATGAGGGTGTCCATGGTTTCGCCAGACTGTGAAAGGGCAACGACCAAGGTCTTTTCGTCTACGATGGGGTCGCGGTAGCGGAACTCGTGGGCAAGTTCGACCTCGGTGGGAATGCGGCACCAGTGCTCGATAGCGTAGCGGGCTACCTGGCCTGCGTAGGCTGCGGTACCACAAGCGACGACGATAATCTTGTTGACAGAACGCAAGATAGTATCGTCAATTTTCAGTTCATCAAGAGTGAGGTTGCCATTCTCATCTAGACGGCCCAGTAGGGTGTCGCGCACAGCAGCAGGCTGCTCGTGGATTTCCTTTTCCATGAAGGAGTCAAAACCGCCTTTTTCAACAGCAGCGGCATCCCACTCGATAGTGAATTCTTTGCCGTTGGCGGGGAAACCTTCGAAGTCGATAATGGAGTAGTCGCTACCGGTGATGGTAACGATCTGATCCTGGCCCATTTCGACTGCCTTTTTGGTATAGTCGATGAAGCCTGAAACGTCAGAGCCTAGGAAGTTTTCGTTCTCACCCAGACCAATGACCAGGGGTGAGTTACGACGGGTTGCAACAACACGGTCGGGGTGATCGACGTGAATAGCAAGAATGGTGAAGGCACCTTCTAGGCGGTTTGATGCCTGACGGATAGCTTCGGTGAGATCTTTGTTCTCCAGCTTGTTGTAGATGGAGGCAATCAGGTTTGCGGCGATTTCGGTGTCGGTCTGGGACTTGAATTCGCAGCCTTCTTCGACGAGTTCTGCACGCAGTTCAGCGAAGTTTTCGATAATACCGTTGTGTACAACTGCCAGGCGTCCGTTGTCGACAACGTGGGGGTGAGCGTTATTGTCGGTGGGGCCACCGTGGGTAGCCCAGCGGGTGTGACCGATGCCGATGGGTGAGTCAGGGAGGGGGTTAGCTTCCACTTCTGCTTCGAGATTAACAAGCTTGCCTGACTTCTTACGGAATTCAATGCCTTCATCGCCAATGACAGCGACTCCGGCTGAGTCATAGCCGCGGTATTCCTGGCGGCGCAGACCCTCAAGAACCACATCGTATGCGGTATGGTCAAATGTCTTACCGTCTGCGGCAGTGCCGAGACTTACGTATCCTACGATTCCACACATGCTTTTATCCTACCCTTTTATTATTCTTCCCCCGCTGATACGCGCGCCACAGTGTCGAGCTCCCTTTTGAGAAATTTCTCAGATTAGGCCTGTTCTCTTTTGGCCTCTACACTGATGTAAATGAGCATCCCTGCGCTTTCTTCTAAATATTCTCCCTTTACGGAGCTAGACCGGGGCACCTGGTCACGACTTGCTGCCGAAATTTCGGTTCCACTCACAGAGGACGAGTTGCAACAGCTTCGTGGGCTGGGTGAAACCATCGATTTGGATGAGGTGGCCCAAGTCTATCTACCCATTTCTCGCTTGCTCAATCTGTATGTCAATGCAACTACGAGTGCTACACGTACGACCAACGACTTTTTAGGTCTACAGGGGCAAAAAGTCCCCTTTATTATTGGTGTAGCTGGCTCGGTGGCGGTAGGTAAGTCTACTACTGCCCGCGTGCTACAAGAGCTGCTCCGGCGCTGGCCCTCGACCCCCAACGTCCAGCTGGTCACCACCGATGGCTTTCTTTATCCTAATGCTGAGCTAGAACGTCGTGGGTTAATGGGGCGTAAGGGTTTTCCGGAGTCTTATGACCGCCGGGCCCTCTTGCGCTTTGTCTCCGAAGTAAAATCGGGGGCTCCTCTGGTCACTGCCCCCAAGTATTCCCACCTTTACTACGACATTGTGGAAGGGGAGCGCATTGAGGTGACGAGCCCCGATGTTCTTATCGTAGAGGGGCTGAATGTGCTTGCTCCGGCTAAATTAGAAAGCGAAAAAAGTTCAGCTTTGAGCCTGGCAGATTTTTTTGATTTCTCTATTTATGTTGATGCTTCCACCCAGGATATTGAGCAGTGGTATGTGCAGCGATTCTTAGAGCTTCAGCGTTCAGCTTTTACCAAACCTCATTCTTATTTCAGGCGCTACGCTGACTTGTCAGAGGAGGCCGCTATTGAGTTGGCTCTGAGTATCTGGCGGTCTATCAACGAACCCAATCTGCGGGAGAATATTCGGCCTACGCGCGGGCGAGCTAAGCTTATTTTGAAGAAGTCCCACGATCATAAGATCCGCAAGGTTCTACTACGAAAGAATTAGGCATGCGTTTAGTTCCTTCTATCATGCTAGTACTTGCAGGGACGCTTGTAGCATTCACTGCTACTTCTTGCGGCCAGGCCCCTTCTGCACCGCAGGAGGTCACCGCTTCATCTTCCAACGCCCTAGCTATTTCTAGCTCGCAAGCTACACCGGGTGGATTAGTTTCTACAGACTCAGCTACCTCCCCTTCTACGCCGCCTCAACAGAGCACACACCGCCCTGCCGATATTGAGTCTGCGTCTTCACTCACGGTTCTCGTTAATAAGCAGAACCCTCTTTCTCCGCTGACTTACGTCCCTGATAATCTTCAGCCTTTTGGTGCTGTGATGCTTCGTGCCGAAGCTGCAGAAGCAGCACACCGTATGTTTGAGGATGCTTCTGCAGCAGGGGTTCCTATGGTGGCTCTGAGCGGCTACCGATCTTATGAGGACCAAGAGAGAACTTATGCTAGCTGGGTCGCTCAGTATGGCCCAGATCAAGCCGATGTGGCCTCAGCCCGCCCCGGCTATTCGGAACATCAGACGGGGCTTGCTCTTGATATTGGCACCGGTGGTAACTGCGATGTGCAGCCCTGTTTTAAGGACACTGCCGCTGCCCTCTGGGTGGCTGAAAATGCCCACCGCTACGGTTTTGTGGTGCGCTACCCCTGGTGGCAGCACGAGACCACAGGCTATTGGTATGAATCGTGGCATCTGCGCTATATCGGTGAGGAAGAGGCAGCGGCTTTCAAAGCATCTAGCTCTGAAACCTTAGAAGATTTCTGGGGCGCAGGGCCTGCACCAACCTACTAGGAAAGAGGTTCTCACTAGTAGGTAACGGTGAGAGATCTGCACCTTATGAGCATGATTTTATAGAATAGCCCCACCTGTGAGTAAACCCACTAGTTTACAACGAAAATTTTAGGGCAGATGGGTTTGTACCCCCGAAAGAAACCGCTATTCTTGAACTCATGCTTAGTGGTTTTAAAGATTTCATCACCCGCGGTAACGTCATCGACCTGGCAGTCGGTCTGATTATTGGTACCGCCTTCACCGCCGTTGTCAACGCCCTGGTTAACTCCGTTCTGATGCCTGCCATCGCAATGGTATTCAACGAACCTAACTTTGATAACTGGCTGGCTTTTGGGGACATCAAAGTCGGTGTCTTCCTAACTGCCGTCGTTAACTTCCTTCTGGTTGCAGCAGCCCTCTACTTCTGCATCGTCATGCCCCTGAACAAGCTCAACGAGCGTCGCGCAGCCAAGCTTGACCTCGAGCCTGAGGTTGAGGAAGAGGACCCCCAGGTTGCTCTGCTGAAGGAAATCCGCGACGCCCTGACCGTCAAGTAATTCTCTAGCCATTTACAACAAGCAAGGCCCCGGTAGATATCTACCGGGGCCTTTGTGCAAAGATTTTTCCTATATAAAACCGGGCCCCACTCCCCCAGCAAAGGGAGAATGGAGTCCGATAGGAGCCAGGGGAGGTACTTTAGATAGCTAGTTCGCGAGCAACCACATCAGCTAGTTTCTGAGCGGTTTCATCGGCTACCTCTTGAGTTTGAGCTTCAACCATGACACGCACCAGCGGCTCAGTACCGGAGGGGCGCAGCAGGACTCGCCCGGTCTCACCCAGCTGGGCTTCAGCATCCTTAATAGCTTCTTGCAAAGGCTGGCAACCAGCTACACCAGAGCGGTCAACGCCCTTAACGTTAATAAGCTTCTGCGGGGTTGCCTGCATACGATTAGCCAGCTCAGAAAGGGGCAGACCAGTACGGGCCACCTCAGCAGCCAGGTGCAGGCCAGTGAGCACACCATCGCCGGTGGTAGCGTGATCTGACATAATCACGTGGCCGGACTGCTCACCGCCCAGGTTGAAGCCATTCTTGTTCATGGACTCCAGCACATAGCGGTCGCCCACAGCAGTGCGCTCCAGCTTAATACCGTTTTCCTTCAAGAAAATCTCTAGACCCAGCGATGACATGACGGTAGCGACCAGGGTGTCATCTTTAAGGGTGCCAGATTCTTTCATTGAGACAGCCAGAATCGACATAATCTGGTCACCGTCTACCAGGTTGCCTTGCTCATCAACAGCCATGCAACGGTCAGCATCACCATCGTGGGCGATACCCAAATCGGCGCTGTGCTGAATCACTGCTTCTTGGAGCTTCTCAGGGTGGGTCGAACCTACCCCATCATTGATATTGGTGCCGTTGGGGTCTGCCCCGATAGCGACAACCTTAGCGCCCAGGGCACGGAAGGCGTCAGGAGAAACACCCGAAGAGGCACCGTTCGCGCAGTCCAACACGACTTTAAGGCCGCGCAGGTGACGGTGTTCAGGCATAGTTGATACCAGGTGGGTGACGTAGTGGTCTTCACCATCGCTCAGGGGACGGACGCACCCTACCTGACCGTGGGTGGGGTAACGGAAGTCTTTGGAGCGGTAGAGGGCTTCAATGGCGTCCTCAATTGCATCATCCAGTTTCTTACCGCCCCGAGCCAGGAACTTAATTCCGTTGTCCTCAGCCGCGTTATGGGAAGCAGAAATCATGACACCAAAATCAGCATCTGTGCTGGCCACCAGGTAGGCCGCCGCGGGGGTAGGCACCATGCCCGCATCGAGTACGTCCACGCCTGATGCTGCAAAACCTGCGGTCATCGCTGCACGAATAAACCCGCCAGAGATACGAGAGTCGTGGGCGATAACAGCCTTGGGGCGGGTACCTTCTTTAACCGTATTGAACCCGAGGACGATGGACGCAGCCTGAGCAAGCTCCATAGCAAGAGCAGGAGTAATCACTTCGTTAGCGAGGCCGCGAACACCGTCGGTTCCGAATAATCTAGACATCACTGATTATTCTACGCCCTCAGTTCTCTTTTTCTTCACGCAGAATGGGGAAACCCTCAGGGTTTTCGGGCACATCGTCTTCTAGGACGTCAGCGCCTTTGCCCACGATCAGCGGATCGGTAGAGCCTACCAGGGCGTGGTCTTTATCGGGGTAATCAAACTGGTTGAGTACGTGGCGCATGGCCTCAAGGCGGGCACGCTTCTTGTCGTTGGATTTCACCACTGTCCATGGGGCGTCCCCTGTGTCGGTGTAGAAGAACATGGCTTCTTTGGCGGCGGTGTAATCGTCCCACTTATCGAGGGAGGCTAGGTCGGTGGGTGAGAGTTTCCATTGGCGGACGGGGTCGGTGCGGCGGGAGTTGAAACGGGCCAGTTGCTCTGCGCGGGTGACGGAGAACCAGAACTTGATGAGTTTGATGCCGGAGTTGACCAGCATGCGCTCAAGGTCAGGGACTTCCCGCATGAACTCGTAGTACTGTTGGGAGGTGCAGTAGCCCATGACGCGTTCGACACCGGCGCGGTTGTACCAGGAGCGGTCCATGAGCACGATTTCTCCGCCAGAGGGCAGGTGCTTGATGTAGCGCTGGAAGTACCACTGGGTTTGTTCTATATCGGTGGGCTTTTCCAAGGCGACGACGCGGGCACCGCGGGGGTTCAAGTGTTCCATAAAGCGTTTGATAGCGCCACCTTTACCGGCTGCGTCACGCCCCTCAAAAATGACCAGTACTTTCTGTCCTGTTTCTTTGACCCAGAGCTGTAATTTGAGCAGCTCAATCTGCAGGGCCCGCTTCTCTTTCTCGTACTCCTTGCGGGAGAGTTTCTTATCGTAGGGGTAGCCGGCCTTCCAGGCATCCGATTTCTCTCCCCCGCCGCTAAGTTTCTTGGTTAGGGAGGAGATTTCGTCGAGTTCTGCACTGTAGTCTTCTACTACTGATACGCGGCGGGTTTCCTTGGTCAGGGCAGCTTTGACGGCTTCTTTTTTAGGGTCCTTGGCCTGCTGCAAGGGGGGTTGTTCTACAGTTTCCTTGCTGGGAGTTTCTGCCTCAGCAGTGGCGTCCTTGCTGGTGACCGGAGCGGAGCTTGACGTGCCAGTGGTGTTTGAAGAGGCCATGGGCTCCCTTTCTTTTGTGTGTTAGTTCTATACTCATCCTAGGTATATGAGAGTTATAAGCTCCACTGTTACACATCATTTGACCCTAAGCCCAGTACGGCAAACGCCCCATTTCTTCTGAGAGAAATGGGGCGTTTGACAATAAAGCTGAGCAGTAGGCCCAGTAATCGTAGCTTAACGCTTTGAGAACTGTGAAGCCTTGCGTGCCTTCTTAAGACCAGCCTTCTTACGCTCGATAACACGAGCGTCGCGGGTCAGGAAGCCTGCCTTCTTCAGGGCGGGGCGGTTGTTCTCAGCGTCAATCTCGTTCAGGGCACGAGCAACGCCAAGACGCAGTGCGCCTGCCTGGCCGGAGGGGCCACCACCTGAGATACGTGCAAAGACGTCGTAGGCGCCTTCGAGTTCAAGCAGCTTGAAGGGGTCGTTTACTTCCTGCTGGTGCAGCTTGTTGGGGAAGTAGTTGTCGAGCTCGCGACCGTTAACGGTCCACTTGCCGGTACCGGGTACCAGGCGGACGCGGGCAACGGCTTCCTTGCGACGACCAACAGCCTGACCACCAACGGTCAGCGCGGGGCGGGCAGCCTTTTCAGCAACGGGTGCTGAGGACTCGGAAGTGTAGCTGGTGAGCTCTTCTTCGGTGGTGTACTCTTCGTTCTGAGCCACGATGTCTCCTTTAATAGTTCTTTCGTAGGCCCGAATTACTGGGCAACCTGGGTGAATTCGTAGGTCTTGGGCTGCTGAGCTGCGTGGGGGTGCTCAGAACCTGCGTAGACCTTGAGGTTCTTGAGCTGCTGTGCAGCCAGCTTGTTCTTGGGAAGCATGCCCTTGACAGCCTTTTCTACGGCGCGAACGGGGTTGGTTTCCAACAGTTCGGCGTAGTTAACTGACTTCAGACCACCGGGGTAACCGGAGTGGCGGTAGGCACGCTTCTGTTCAAGCTTGGCACCGGTCAGTGCAACCTTTTCAGCGTTGATGATGATGACGGAGTCACCCATGTCAACGTGGGGTGCGAAGGTGGGCTTGTGCTTGCCGCGCAGCAGGATTGCGGTCTGGCTTGCGAGACGGCCGAGAACAACATCAGAGGCATCGATGATGTGCCACTGGCGGTTGTTGTCGCCTGACTTCGGAGTGTAAGTGCGCAAAATTTCGCCTTTTCTCGTTTCGTGTAGCGCTAGTTGGGTGTCGCGCTGGATTACATAGGTGCGTTGTCACAGGGTTTGGGTGAGGGCCAAACGCATCTGTGCTACCGATTCCCTCAGACCTCTTGTTCCCCGTTATTGTCCTGCAACTAGACCGAAGAACAGGGTACGACATGAGGGCGGTACACGCACAACGTATGAAACTATACAGACTTTAAGTCTCTTAATCCAGGTTTCTCCGCTTTAAATACAGGGGCTTTGACCGACCTCACGTTTTAAATGACAGGCTTGTGATTTAGAGGGTTCGGAGGTTTCGCGCTTTAGCACTTTGAGCCGCGTATCCGGACGCCTCAGGGTAGGTGATAGAGGCCAGGGCCAAACCACGCGGGGCAGCTAGGCGCACTTGAGAATCACGCACCGGTTCTGTGATGCGAGAGATCAGCCAGGCAAGATCTTTCTTCCCCTCCCCCACCATGACCAGTGAGGCAATGAGGGTGCGCACCATGTTGTGGCAAAAAGCGTCTGCCCTGATGGTTGCTTCAATCAAACCGTCCTCGCGCCGAGCAAAGCTGAGTTCTCGTAGTTCACGAATAGTGGTGGAACCTTCACGAGGTTTACAGAAGGAAAGGAAATCGTTCAAGCCCAGTAGGTGCTGAGCGGCATGATTCATTGTGTCAAGATTGAGCGCCGGGTTAATCTGCCAGGCAATCTGCCGGTTGAGCGGATTACTACCGTGTTCCTCTTGCCCATCTTCTAGCAGATAACGGTAGGAGCGTTCCAGGGCTGAGAAACGAGCATCAAATTCGTCGGACACTTCCTGGCACGAGCTGACCGTAATAGCTCTTTGCAGATACCCCTGCAAACGGGTAGGAAGGCCCAGAGTTGTTTCAGCATCTGCCAGGGCCCGGCTGAGTGCCCCTCTTAGTTTGCGGCGCAGTGCTGTTGCCGGTGCGTCTTGGCTTCGCCCAGGTAGCCGCTCCCAAGCGTCCTTGGAAAGATCAAAATGCACTACCTGGTGCAGGGCGTGAACTCCTGCATCGGTACGCCCGGCCACCGTGGTGAAGACAGGGCGGCGGAAAATAAGGGTCAGGGCCTCTTCTAGGACGCCTTGAACGGTGATAAGGCCAGGTTGTTTTGCCCAGCCGGCAAAGGGGCCGCCGTCGTAGGCGAAATCAAGGCGGACGCGCACGCGCGGCTCATAGAGCGGCTCAGGGTTTTCAATCACGGCTCTCCTCAGCAGGTGGCTGGTACAGGCTCAGTCAACTTTACTCTCTTTAAGACAGGAAGGCGGCTCTTCCCTATGAGGGGAAAGAGCCGCCTTCTATCTACCGGTAACTAGAAATTAGTCTTCGGAGATGGTCTGTGCTGCTGCACCACCGGCAGGTGCGTAACCTGCGGCTTCTGCTGATTCCTTGGTGTCGAACCAGATTTCAGCCTGGGTGTTTGCGTACCAGCGTGAGCCGGGTACGTGGTACTTCATAGAGCCAGCGTTGCCCTTGATAGCAAAGCCCTCGGGAGCTTCACCGTTCTCGGTTGCTGCGTGTGCGCCTGCGGGCAGGTCTGAGGACTTAGCGGCTGCGGGTGCTGCTGCCTTGGTCTCTTCTGCTGCGGGAGCTGCGGTTTCGGCTACCTTGGTAGCTTCTGAAACGGCTGCTGCAGTTGCAACGGGTTCCATGACCAGTTCGATAACTGCCATAGGAGCGTTGTCGCCCTTACGGTTACCGATCTTGGTGATGCGGGTGTAGCCACCGGGGCGCTCTGCCATTGCGGGAGCAATGACGGTGAAGAGCTCGTGAACTACGGTCTTGTTACCGATGGAGCGCAGGACGCGGCGGCGTGCGTTGAGGTCGCCCTTCTTTGCGAAGGTGATCAGACGCTCAGCGACGGGACGCAGACGCTTTGCCTTGGTAACGGTGGTGGTGATGCGCTTGTGCTCGAAGAGCTGCTGAGACAGGTTGTTCAGCATGATGCGCTCGTGGGTCGGTGATCCGCCGAGGCGGGGACCCTTAGTGGGAGTAGGCATAATTTATTCTCCTGGTTTGCCGTTCCTTACTGCCTCACGGCAGGGGAACCAAAGATGTTTGACTGGTGTAACGCTCTGAAGCGTTGACTGCCGGTGTCTTAGTAGTCGCTGCCGTAGTTGTCGTCGTCCTGCAGGCGGGCTGAAAGGTCCATTCCGGCGGGTGAGTCCTTGAGGGACAGACCGAGCTCGGTGAGCTTGGCCTTGACTTCGTCGATGGACTTGGCACCGAAGTTACGGATGTCCATGAGGTCTGCTTCGCTGCGGGTCACGAGTTCACCCACGGTGTGGATGCCTTCGCGCTTGAGGCAGTTGTAAGAGCGGACGGTCATGTCCAGGTCTTCGATAGGCAGAGCGAGGTCTGCGGCCATTGACTCATCAGCGGGTGACGGGCCAACTTCGATACCTTCAGCGGCGGTGTTGAGTTCGCGGGCTAGGCCGAAGAGCTCAACAAGGGTGTTACCTGCTGATGCGACTGCGTCGCGGGGAGCGATTGCTTCCTTGGTTTCGACGTCCAGGGTAAGGGAGTCGAAGTCGGTGCGCTGCTCAACACGGGTTGCGCTGACGCGGAAGGTGACCTTGAGAACGGGTGAGTAGATAGAGTCAACCGGGATACGGCCGATTTCTGCGTCACCTGACTTGTTCTGTGCTGCCGAGACGTAGCCGCGGCCGCGTTCGATGGTCAGTTCTGCGTTGAAGTTTGCGCGGTTGTTGAGGGTTGCAATGTGGAGATCCGGGTTGTGGATCTCGACGCCTGCGGGCACCTCGATGTCGCCTGCGGTGAGTTCACCTTCGCCCTGCTTGCGCAGGTAAGCGATGACGGGTTCGTCGTTCTCTGATGAGATGGAGAGCTTCTTGATGTTCAAGATGATCTCGGTGACGTCCTCAGTCACACCTTCTACAGTGCTGAATTCGTGCAGCACACCGTCGATGCGGATGCTGGTTACAGCGGCACCGGGGATGGATGAGAGAAGAGTGCGGCGGAGGGAGTTACCCAGGGTGTAGCCGAAGCCGGGTTCGAGGGGCTCGATGGTGAAGCGTGAACGGTTTTCCGATACGTGTTCTTCACGCAGGAGGGGGCGCTGTGCAATGAGCACTTTGTTTCCTTTCGGTGAGCATCCGCTATATGAGCTCACAGGTTGGGAAAAACGAGTGAGGAAGCAGACGAAGCAGTCTGTTCATTGACCTGCAACCGGTAGGTTGTCGGTCGCCCGATGTTCGGGACGCGTCTGGCCGGTGAGGGCTTAGACGTGGCGGCGCTTCGGGGGACGGCAACCGTTGTGGGCAACGGGGGTGACGTCCTGGATGGAGCCAACTTCGAGGCCGGTAGCCTGGAGTGAGCGGATAGCGGTTTCGCGACCGGGGCCGGGGCCCTTGACGAAAACGTCTACCTTGCGGACACCGTGTTCCTGAGCGCGCTTTGCAGCGGTCTCAGCAGCCATCTGAGCAGCGTAGGGGGTTGACTTACGTGAACCCTTGAAGCCCATTTCACCGGCGGATGACCAGGAAATAACAGCACCAGAGGGATCAGTGATTGAAACGATGGTGTTGTTGAAGGTTGACTTGATGTGTGCCTGACCGGCAACAATGTTCTTGGAAACCTTGCGGCGGCCGGTACGCTTGGCCGCTGCGCGAGTCTTGGGAGGCATTTTTGATTCTCCTACAAAGTTTTGGTTGAAGTGTTGGTCTTACGCGATGTGCAAGACTGAGGCAACACTGTTTACTTCTTCTTACCTGCGACGGTACGCTTCGGGCCCTTGCGGGTACGTGCGTTGGTCTTGGTGCGCTGGCCGTGTACGGGAAGGCCACGGCGGTGACGCAGACCCTGGTAACTACCGATTTCTACCTTGCGGCGGATATCGGCAGCAACCTCGCGGCGAAGGTCACCTTCAACCTTGTAGTTGCCTTCGATGAAGTCACGAAGTGCTACGAGCTGGGTGTCGTCAAGGTCCTTGACGCGGGTGTTGGGGTCAACACCGGTTGCAGCAAGCGCTTCTTTTGCACGGGTCTTGCCCACGCCGTAGATGTAAGTAAGAGCAATTTCCACGCGCTTTTCGCGGGGAATATCGACTCCAGCGAGACGTGCCATGGGGCGTTCTCCTTGTTTTCGCAGAGGTCTGTGACATCACTGCCCGGTTGTCCCGGTCCCCGGCCTCTGTGCCCGGAGGTATCCTGCCTCTAGGGCAGGAGCGGTGCCATTTTCTGTTGTGCCACCTTATGAGGTGGTCTTCTCAGCGTTGGGGCTACGTGTTTAGCCCTGGCGCTGCTTGTGGCGCGGGTTTTCGCAGATCACCATGACCACACCGTGACGGCGGATCACTTTGCACTTGTCGCAGATCGGCTTAACGCTCGGCTTGACCTTCATCGCATTCCTTTGCGTTGATGTTTCAGCTAATGCTTTGGACGGGCGGGGTAAGAGGTTCTGTGTCCGGCGGTGCCGGTGGGAGAACTGTTTACCCCTTTTACACGGCGTAAACGCCGCTTAGCTTAGCGACGTTTGGTGCTCGTGTTTACTTGTAGCGGTAGACGATACGACCACGTGAGAGGTCGTAGGGGCTGAGCTCGACTATTACTCGGTCCTCAGGCAGGATTCGAATGTAGTGCTGACGCATCTTGCCTGAGATGTGTGCAAGTACTTTGTGTCCGTTGTCTAGCTCAACGCGGAATGATGCGTTGGGCAGTGCTTCGACCACGGTACCTTCAATCTCGATGACGCCGTCTTTCTTGGCCATATCCTCCGCTTTACTTTCGTGCACCCAAGGGGTTCTTGGGGGCTCTTGGTAGTGTTTCCTGTATTCGAAGCGTTCTCCCGGGGCCGGGTACCGCTCCGCTTGCGCTCAAAACGCATGGCACAGACAACCAACAAACAAATATACGGCAAAAGCCCTGGAATGTTAATGGTTTTCGCAAAACATAGCGAGCTTCACATTAACATCCTGTTCTGCGTATTTCCTTTAGTCTTCCTTGGCAGCTAGCTGACCGCAGGCACCGTCGATATCACTTCCGCGGGTATCGCGCACAGTGGTGGGGATGCCATGGGCACGCAGACGCTCAACAAAGTTTTGTTCAACGCCCTTACGGGAGGCCGTCCATTTAGAGCCAGGGGTGGGGTTCAGGGGGATGGGGTTAACGTGCACCCAGCCGCGTCCGCGTGAAGCTAGTTTTTTGCCCAGCAAATCAGCGCGCCAGCCTTGATCATTGATATCGCGAATAAGGGCATATTCGATGGAGATACGGCGGCCGGTGGTGCGGTAGTAGTCGTAGGCGGCGTCAAGAGTCTCATCGACCTTCCACCGCTGATTGATGGGGATCAGTTCATCGCGCAGCTCATCATCGGGGGCATGGAGAGAAAGGGCGAGGGTGATGGGAAGCTTTTCCATCTCAAACTTACGAATACCGGGAACCAGGCCAACAGTTGACATGGTAATGCCACGCGCTGAAATTCCCAGCCCTTCTGGGGCGGGGTCAATGAGGCGGTGCACGGCGCCCATGGTGGCTTTATAGTTGGCCAGGGCTTCACCCATACCCATAAATACGATGTTAGAGACGCGTAGGGGGCGGGTATCTTCAGCCCCACCCTCGGCCTGTTCTAGCCCTTTCATTTCTTTGAGGTAGCGGGCACCGGCGATGACCTGTTCGACAATTTCTGCGGTGGAGAGGTTACGGGTAAGGCCCTGCTGACCGGTGGCGCAGAAGGGGCAGTTCATACCGCAGCCTGCCTGGGATGAGATGCACATGGTCACACGGTTCTCATAACGCATGATCACGGACTCAACCAGGGCACCGTCAAAGAGGCGGTGGACAACTTTGAGAGTGTCACCTCCGTCAGCTTCGATGGTGCGGACGGTAGTGAGCAGCTGGGGCATTGCATCGGCAACCATCTGGGAGCGTTCTGCTGCCGGCAGGTCGGTCATTGCCTCAGGGTCATTAACCAGACGTTCAAAGTAGTGCTTGGAAAGCTGGGCTGCACGGAAGGGTTTGTAGCCAAGTTCTTCAAGGAAGGCACGGCGCCCAGCCATATCGAAGTCTGCAATGTGGCACGGGGGTTTGCCGCGGCGGGGGGCTTTGAGGATGATTTGCCCAGGTTCGGGTCTGGCAGTGGATATTTCTAGGGGGACGCTGGTGGTTTCGGTCATGGCTCTTGCTTTCGATGCGATGCGGGGGCGGAGGCGATTGGTGAAGGGGCGCGAACTTAGGCAGGAATGGGTTTGACGGTGACGCCGAGCTTGGAGAGTTCGGAGGCGCCGCCGTCCTCTGCGGTGAGAACCCAAATACCTTCAGAGTGGACTGCTACGGAGTGCTCCCACTGGCAGGCGTCTCCCCCATCAACGGTTTTGATGGTCCACTCATCCTCAAGGGTGACGGTTTCAATGGAGCCGGTTACCAGCATGGGCTCAATGGCCAGAGCCATTCCTTTTTTGACGCGGGGGCCCAGGTCTCGGGCAGCATAGTTGAGCACGTCAGGAGCCATGTGCATAGAGGTGCCGATGCCGTGGCCTACGAAGTCTTCAATGATGCCGTAGGTGTCGCCGGTTTCCTGGCGCACGAAGTTTTCGATGGCAAAGCCGATTTCACCGACTTTTTTGGCAGTTGCTAGTGCTGCAATCCCGTGCCAGAGGGCAGCGTAGGTTATTTCAGAGAGCTCGCGTCGGGTATCAGAGACCTGGCCGATCAGGGCGGTGCGGGCAGAATCACCGTGCCAGGTGGTTCCTCGAGCATCTTGTACAGTGGCCCCGCCGTCGATAGAGACCATGTCGCCTTCAGCCAGGGTGAGGTCACCGGGGATACCGTGGACAACAACATCATTGACAGAGGTACAGACGGTGGCGGGGTAGTCGTAGTAGCCCAGGAAGTTAGAGCCGGCATTGTGTTCAGCAAGGACGCCGCGGAAGACCGTATCGAGTTCGGCGGTGGTGACGCCGGGGGCAGCAGCGGCTACTGCTGCTTCGAGGGCGCGGGAAGTGATGACACCGGCACGGGCCATTTCAGCAAGTTGGCGGTCTGTTTTGTATTCGATGCGGCGCATAGTGGTCTTTCCTGGGCTAGGTTCGTGTAGTTGACTTGGCGGAGCCAAACTACACCAGTGTGCTTTAAAAGCCTGTGCCCCCGCAATGACCGGGGGCACAGGTGGGGTGGAGGCTTACTTGAGTGCATCCATAATACGGGTGGTGACTTCGTCGATTTCACCTAGACCGTTGATTTCGGTGACGAGGCCGCGCTCGGTGTAGATAGCTACAAGAGGAGCGGTTTCTTCCTCGTAGACCTTAAGGCGGTGGCGGATGACCTCTTCGTTGTCGTCTGAGCGGCCTTCCTTAGCTGCTCGGCCTAGTAGACGCTCAACCAGTTCGTCGTTATCAGCAACCAGGAGCAGGACCTGGCTGATCTTCTGACCCATGTCTGCCAGGATGGTATCGAGTTCGCCTACCTGGGCGGTGTTGCGGGGGTAGCCATCGAGCAGGAAGCCGTTAGCGGTATCAGCTTCAGCTAGGCGGGCGCGTACCATGCGATTGGTGACGGAGTCGGGTACGAGGTTGCCTGAGTCGATGTAGCTCTTAGCTTCTTTGCCCAGCTCGGTTTCTTCCTTGATGTTCTTGCGGAAGATATCGCCGGTGGAGATAGCGGGAATGTTGAGCTTTTCAGCGATTTTGACGGCCTGGGTGCCTTTGCCGGCACCGGGAGGGCCAATGATGAGCAGACGGTTCATCGCAGTAGTCCTTCGTAGTTGCGTTGTTGGAGCTGGGCATCGATTTGCTTGACGGTGTCAAGACCAACGCCGATAACGATCAGCAGTGAGGCACCGCCGAGCGGGAAATTCTGGTTAGCGCCAAAGAGGACGAAGGCTACCAGCGGTAGAAGGGCTAGTAGGGCTACATAGATGGCGCCAGGCAGGGTAATACGGTTGAGCACATAGCTCAGGTATTCCTGGGTGGGGCGTCCTGCACGGATTCCAGGGATAAAACCGCCGTACTTCTTCATGTTGCCTGCAACTTCTTCGGTATTGAAGGTGATGGAGACGTAGAAGTAGGCAAATCCCAAAATCAGCAGGAAGTAAAGGGTCATGTAGAGGGGGTGGTCGCCCATAACAAGGTAAGTGCTAATCCAGTTGACCCATTCCGGCGGTGCAGAACCGTCTGATGGGGTGTTGAATTGGGCGATAAGGCCGGGCACCATCAGCATAGATGAGGCGAAGATGATGGGGATAACACCGGCCATATTAACCTTTAGAGGAATATAGGTGGTGGTACCTCCAATGGTACGACGCCCAATCATGCGCTTGGCATACTGTACAGGGATACGACGCTGAGATTGTTCAACGAAGACCACCGCTACGATAACCAGCAGGCCAACTGCTAGGACTGCGGAGAAGATACCCCAGCCTTGGGTCTGCAGAATGGAACCGAAAGCAGAGGGGAAAGAGGCCGCAATTGAGGTGAAAATCAGCAGGGACATGCCATTGCCTACGCCCTTTTCGGTAATCTGTTCACCTAGCCACATGACTACACCGGTTCCGGCGGTTAGGGCGGTGATAATCAGCAAGATATTCCAGATACCGTCATCGGGGATAATCGGCAGCATGCAGCCCTGTAGAAGCATTCCAGAGCGTGCCAGGGACACAATGGTAGTGGCGTTCAGTAAGGCAAGCAGAATGGTGAGGTAACGGGTGTATTGGGTCAGCTTGGTCTGGCCTTGGGCACCTTCCTCGTGGAGCTGCTGGAAGCGGGGAATGACCACGCGAAGCAGCTGAACAATAATGCTCGCGGTAATGTACGGCATAACGCCCAGGGCAAAAATCGACAGCTGGAGCAGCGCGCCACCGCTAAAGAGGTTAATCATGTCGTAGACACCACCTGTTGCGGTGGCGGTCGACAGGCACTGCTGCACGTTTCCGTAGGAGACACCGGGGGCGGGGATGAATACGCCTACACGGTAGATCACGATAATACCCAGGGTGAACAGCAGCTTATTACGCAGGTCGGGCGTCTTGAAGGCCCGTCCGAAAGCGGTCAGCACATGTCCTCCTGTGAGACAGAATTTAAGTTGCCCCGTCTCCCCTACCGTTGGCAGGTGTGCGGGGCGAATACACAATGTTTTCCAGTCTATCGCTTAATACTCAATCGTGTGTAGACCAAACCTCAGAGCGTAAAGAAAGGTGCCCCGCCCACCGAAGTGAGCGGGGCACCCCGCAATAGCTTGATACAACCGGGTTGCCCCAGTGCATCTTAGGGCTACTTGACGGTTACAGAACCGCCAGCGGCCTCAATCTTAGCCTTAGCTGACTCAGAAACCTTGTCAACGGTTACGTTGTAGGCTGCTGAGATTTCGCCGGTACCGAGAACCTTGACCAGTTCGTTCTTGCGAACTGCGCCAGCTGCTACCAGAGCGTCAACGGTGATGTCGCCGCCCTCGGGGAACAGTTCCGCAATGCGGTCCAGGTTAACAACCTGGTACTCGGTGCGGAAGGGGTTCTTGAAGCCACGCAGCTTGGGAAGGCGCATGTGCAGCGGAAGCTGACCACCTTCGAAGCCGGCGCGAACCTGGTAACGAGCCTTGGTACCCTTGGTACCGCGACCTGCGGTCTTACCCTTTGAGCCTTCACCGCGGCCTACGCGGGTCTTAGCCTTGTGGGCACCCGGAGCCGGGCGCAGATCGTGAATCTTGATAGCGTCGTTGTTTGCCATCTTTACTTGACCTCCTCAACCTGAACCAGGTGAGCTACGGTGTTGATCATGCCGCAGGTGACGGGGTCAGCAGTGCGAACAACCTTGTTGCCGGGGCGCTTGAGGCCCAGGGAACGGAGGGTGTCGCGCATGTTCTGCTTCTCGCCGACGTAGGACTTGATCTGGGTGATTTCCAGCTTTGCATCGCTGGGCTGAATACGCTTACCGGTCATTACGCACCTGCCTTTTCAGACTGAGCGACACGCAAGAAGCCGGGGATAACCTCGTCCTGGGGAAGACCACGGCGTGCAGCAACTGCTACGGGCTCTTCGAGCTGACGCAGTGCTTCGATGGTCGCGTGGACAATGTTGATCTGGTTCGATGAACCGAGGGACTTGGACAGAACATCGTGGATGCCTGCTGCCTCAAGTACGGCACGAACGGGACCACCAGCGATAACACCGGTACCAGCGGTAGCGGGGCGGAGCATAACTACGCCTGCTGCTGCTTCACCCTGAACGCGGTGAGGAATGGTGCGGCCTTCAACACGGGGTACGCGGAAGAAGTTCTTCTTTGCTTCTTCTACACCCTTTGAGATAGCTGCAGGAACTTCCTTCGCCTTGCCGTAGCCAACGCCAACCATACCGTTACCGTCACCAACAACGACCAGTGCGGTGAAGCTGAAGCGACGACCACCCTTGACGACCTTGGAGACGCGGTTGATGGTTACAACGCGCTCGATGAACTTGTCCTTCTCTTCGTCGCGGCCGCGGTTATTGCGGCGTTCACCGCGGTTACCGCGGCGTTCGCCACGCTCGTTACGGCGGGCTTCGCGCTTCTCGGAGGTTTCAGCGGTAGCTTCTGCGGTTGCTTCAGTCACCTGAGTTTCCTTTTCGTTTACAGTCTGCTCGCTCATTAGAGTGCCAGACCTCCTTCGCGTGCGCCTTCTGCAACTGCTGCGACACGGCCGTGGTACTTGTTACCACCGCGGTCGAAGACAACTGCTTCGATGCCTGCTGCCTTGGCACGCTCAGCGACGAGTTCGCCGACGCGCTTTGCCTTAGCGGTCTTGTCCAGCTCTGCGGTGCGCAGGTCTGCTTCCATGGTGGAAGCTGATGCCAGGGTCAGGCCCTTGGTGTCATCGATGACCTGAACGAACATGTGACGAGCTGAGCGGGTGACGGACAGGCGGGGGCGTGCTGCGGTGCCTGAAACGTACTTGCGGACGCGTGCGTGACGGCGTGCGCGCTGTGCTGACTTAGTCTTTACAGCCATGGTTACTTACCAGCCTTTCCGACCTTGCGACGGATCTGCTCGCCTTCGTAGCGAACACCCTTACCCTTGTAGGGATCGGGCTTGCGCAGACCGCGGATGTTAGCGGCTACCTGGCCTACCTGCTGCTTGCTGGTACCGGAAACGGTCAGCTTGTTAGCGCCCTCAACAGCGAAGGTGATACCCTCAGGTGCCTCGATGGTGATGGGGTGTGAGTAGCCAAGTGCGAACTCGAGGTTGGAGCCCTTAGCGGTTACACGGTAACCGGTACCAACGATTTCGAGCTTCTTGGAGTAGCCCTCGGTAACACCGATGATCATGTTCTGAATCAGGGTGCGGGTCAGGCCGTGCAGTGAACGTGATGTACGCTCATCGTTCGGGCGGGATACGGTGACAACACCGTCTTCAAGTGCAACAGTGATGGGAGCAGCAACCTCGTGGGTCAGCTCGCCCTTTGCACCCTTAACAGCAACTACGTTGCCGTCAATCTTTACCTCAACGCCGGCAGGAACCGAGATGGGGAGACGTCCAATACGTGACATTCTTCTTCCTTTCTCTTCTACCGACTACCAGATGTAAGCGACGACTTCGCCGCCAACACCCTTCTTCGCAGCCTGCTTGTCAGTGAGCAGACCTGAAGAGGTTGACAGGATTGCGATGCCGAGGCCACCGTGTACCTGGGGCAGGTTGGTGGACTTTGCGTAAACACGCAGACCCGGCTTGGAAATACGGCGAACGCCTACGATGGAGCGCTCACGTGAGGGGCCGAACTTCAGTTCGAGGGTGAGGGTCTTACCGACCTTTGCTTCCTCTTCCTTGAAGTCAGCGATGTAGCCTTCAGCCTTGAGGATTTCGGCAATGCGAGCCTTGAGCTTGGAGTAAGGCATTGACACGGTGTCGTGATGTGCTGAGTTTGCGTTGCGCAAACGGGTCAGCATATCTGCGACAGGATCTGTCATAGTCATGGTGGGCTGAGCCCTTCCTCGTTATGGTTTCCTCACCGTAATTCGGTGCGGACCTATAACGTAGTCGTTACTTGGTCTTGAACGGGAAGCCGAGTGCCTTCAGAAGCGCACGGCCTTCATCGTCGGTCTTTGCAGTGGTTACTACGGTGATGTCCATACCACGTACGCGATCGATTGAATCCTGATCGATTTCGTGGAACATGGACTGTTCGGTCAGACCGAAGGTGTAGTTACCGTTACCGTCGAACTGGCGGTCCGAGAGGCCGCGGAAGTCGCGGATACGGGGAAGAGCCAGGGTGACGAGGCGGTCGAGGAATTCCCACATGCGGTCGCCACGAAGAGTGACGTGTGCGCCGATGGGCTGACCTTCACGCAGCTTGAACTGTGCGATGGACTTCTTCGCGCGGGTAACGAGCGGCTTCTGACCGGTGATTGCGGTAAGGTCGCGGATAGCACCATCCATGAGCTTCGCGTCCTTAGCGGCTTCACCAACACCCATGTTCACGACGACCTTAACGATCTTCGGCGCCTGCATGACGTTCTCGTAGTTGAACTCTTCCTGCAGGGCGGGGGTGACTACGTCGTTGAACTTGGTCTTGAAACGAGGGGTAATCTTTGCTTCGGTCATTAGATGTCCTTACCCGAGCTCTTGGCAACGCGAACGCGAGTGGTGCGTTCCTTGCCATTGCGCTCTACGGTCTCGAGGCGGTAACCAACGCGGGTCGGCTTCTTGGTCTCGGGATCAACGATTGCAACGTTTGAAACGTGAATCGGTGCCTCAACCTTTTCGATGCCGCCAGCTTCGCCGGTCATGGGGTTAGCCTTGTTGTGCTTGGTGACGATCTTGACGCCTTCTACCAGCACGCGCTCGGTCTTAGGGAATACCTTGAGAACCTTGCCCTGCTTACCCTTATCTGCACCTGAAATAACCTGTACCAGGTCGCCAGACTTGATTTTAGCCATGAGTTAGAGCACCTCCGGAGCAAGTGAAATGATCTTCATGAACTTCTTGTCGCGCAGTTCGCGGCCAACAGGTCCGAAGATACGGGTGCCACGGGGGTCACCATCGGTGTTCTTGAGAATTACTGCTGAGTTCTCGTCGAACTTGATGTAGGAGCCGTCAGGACGACGAACTTCCTTCTTGGTGCGGACGACAACTGCCTTAACAACGTCGCCCTTCTTTACGGTACCGCCGGGGATTGCGTCCTTGACGGTTGCGACGATGATGTCGCCAATGCCTGCGTAACGACGCTTTGAGCCGCCGAGAACACGGATGGTCAGGATTTCCTTCGCACCGGTGTTGTCAGCAACCTTGAGTCGTGACTCCTGCTGAATCATATTTCTCCTGTCGTCTCGCCGGTTCCGACACACGGTAATTTTGTGAGCCAGCCTTGCGGAACATTTCTACGGGATGTTGACGCGCCGGTCTCTTGCAGCCCTTGAATGAGTTGAAGAGTTGGCGGACACGCCTGGGCCCCTATCATGCCGACGAACATCTGGACCCGCTTGAGCGGGCGAACCCCGCGTTATGAGCGGCATTATGCTGTGGCACGAAAAGAACCGTGGTTGTGCGGGTATAGAGAACCACACAGAACCAAAACTTTACCATAGTAGGCGACTTCAACCTAGAGAGATGCACCACTCTTAGGCAGTGAGCTAGCACCCTTAAAAATAGAGAGCTCCCCCTCCCCCTCGCTATGAGGGGAAGGGGGAGCTCTAGCTAACTCGTAGCTTTAGCAAACCACTGGTTTACTTAGCCTTTTCGAGGATCTCGACAACGCGCCAGCGCTTTGAAGCGGAGAGCGGACGAGTCTCGGCCAGGAGAACGAGGTCACCAATACCAGCAGTGTTCTGCTCGTCGTGTGCCTTGATCTTGGAGCTACGGCGCATAACCTTGCCGTACAGGGCGTGCTTTACGCGGTCCTCGACCTCAACGACTACAGTCTTGTCCATCTTGTCGGACACTACGTAGCCGCGGCGAGTCTTGCGGTAGCCGCGCTCTTCAGTCTTTACTTCACTCATGTGATTTAACCTTCGGTTGCGGGACGAATACCGAGCTCGCGTTCACGCAGCACGGTGTAAATACGTGCAATGTCGCGCTTGACCGAGCGGATACGACCGGGATTTTCAAGCTGACCGGTGGCTGCCTGGAAACGGAGGTTGAACAGCTCCTCCTTCGACTCACGCAGCTTCTCTACCAGATTCTCGTTGGAGAGCTCTGCCAGCTTGTCGATGCTCAGATCCTTTGATCCAACTGCCATTTCTATTCACCACCTTCGCGACGCACAACGCGTGCCTTCATCGGGAGCTTGTGGATTGCGAGGCGCATAGCTTCACGAGCCACTTCTTCGGATACGCCGGAGAGTTCAAACATAACTCGACCGGGCTTGACGTTTGCGACCCACCATTCGGGTGAACCCTTACCGGAACCCATACGGGTTTCAGCAGGCTTCTTGGTCAGCGGACGGTCGGGATAAATGTTGATCCAGACCTTACCGCCACGCTTGATGTGACGGGTCATTGCAATACGTGCAGCTTCAATCTGGCGGTTGGTGACGTATGCGGGAGTCAGGGCCTGGATGCCCCACTCACCGAACGCTACCTCGGTGCCACCCTTAGCCATACCTGAACGCTTGGGGTGATGCTGCTTGCGGTACTTTACTCGACGGGGAATTAGCATTTATGCCTCACCGTTTTCTGCAGTCTTTGCTTCAGCGGGTGCTGAAGCGTTGTCGGAACGACGTTCACGGCGGGGACCACGGCCACCTGCGCGACGACGGTCGCCACCGCGGCCGTTGCCACGACGGTTACCAGCAGCCTGCTGTGCAGCAAGCTCGTTGTCGGTGAGGTCACCCTTGTAGATCCAGACCTTGACGCCGATGCGGCCGAAGGTGGTCTTTGCTTCGAAGAAACCGTAGTCGATGTTCGCACGCAGGGTGTGCAGGGGCACACGGCCTTCGCGGTAGAACTCGGAACGTGACATTTCAGCGCCACCCAGACGGCCGGAGCACTGGATACGGATACCCTTTGCACCTGCACGCTGTGCGGACTGGATTGCCTTCTTCATAGCGCGGCGGAAAGCAACGCGTGATGCGAGCTGTTCTGCGATACCCTGAGCAACAAGCTGAGCTGACAGATCGGGGTTAGCAACCTCGAGGATGTTCAGCTGAATCTGCTTGCCGGTCAGCTTCTCCAGCTCACCGCGGATGCGGTCAGCTTCGGCGCCGCGGCGGCCGATAACGATACCGGGGCGTGCGGTGTGGATGTCCACACGGACACGGTCACGGGTACGCTCGATTTCGACCTTGGCGATACCTGCGCGCTCCATGCCCTTGGACAGGAGTTCGCGGATCTTTACATCTTCACGAACGAAGTCTGCGTAGCGTTCGCCTTCCTTGTTGGAGTCAGCGAACCACTTTGAGACGTGGTTGGTGGTGATGCCAAGTCGGAAACCGTTGGGGTTGATTTTCTGACCCATTTAGCGGCCCTCCTCCTTCTCCGGGGTAGCGACTACCACGGTGATGTGGCTGGTGCGCTTGTTGATGCGGAACGCACGGCCCTGGGCACGAGGCTGGAATCGCTTCATGGTGGGACCTTCGTTCGCGTATGCTTCGCTGATGAACAGCTCTTCTTCCTTGAAGGGTACGCCCTGCTGGGCGGCCTTCTGGCGAGCGTTTGCAACAGCTGATGCAACGATCTTGTATACCGGTTCTGAAGCGCCCTGAGGAGCGAACTTCAGAATCGCCAGAGCCTCTTCCGCCTGCTTACCACGGATAAGGTTGATGACGCGGCGTGCCTTCATAGGCGTAACGCGTACGTAAGACGCAGTTGCCTTGGCTTCCATTGCCTATCTCTCTTTCGTCTATTGCCGAAAGGAAAACGTTTCTAAGATACGGGGTGACCGTAGCTTAGCGACGCTTACCCTTGCGGTCGTCCTTAACGTGGCCACGGAAAGTACGGGTGGGCGCAAACTCGCCGAGCTTGTGACCAACCATGGACTCAGTGATGAACACGGGTACGTGCTTGCGTCCGTCGTGCACTGCGATGGTATGACCGAGCATGTCGGGAATAATCATCGAGCGGCGGGACCAAGTTTTGATAACGTTCTTGGTGCCCTTCTCGTTCTGAGCTGCAACCTTTACGAAAAGGTGCTGATCAACGAAAGGGCCCTTCTTCAAACTACGAGGCATGTTTCAGGCTCCTTAGCGCTTCTTGCCAGTACGACGGCGACGAACAATGAGCTTGTCGCTTTCCTTGTTGGGGCGGCGGGTGCGGCCCTCGGGCTTACCGTTGGGGTTAACCGGGTGACGGCCACCTGAGGTCTTACCTTCACCACCACCGTGGGGGTGGTCAACGGGGTTCATGACGACACCACGAACGGTCGGGCGGATGCCCTTCCAGCGGTTACGGCCGGCCTTACCCCAGTTAATGTTGGACTGCTCAGCGTTACCGACGGAACCGACGGTTGCGCGGCAGCGAACATCCACATTGCGGATTTCGCCAGAAGGCAGACGTAGCTGAGCGTACTTGCCTTCCTTAGCGACTAGCTGGATGGATGCACCAGCGGAGCGGCCCATCTTAGCGCCGCCACCGGGGCGGAGCTCAACAGCGTGGATCACGGTACCAACGGGGATGTTACGCAGGGGCAGGTTGTTGCCGGGCTTGATGTCGGCAGAGGGACCTGACTCTACGATGTCGCCCTGAGCAAGCTTGTTGGGGGCGATGATGTATCGCTTGGTGCCATCAACGTAGTGAAGCAGTGCGATGCGGGCGGTACGGTTAGGATCGTACTCGATGTGTGCAACGCGTGCGTCGACGCCGTCCTTGTCGTGACGACGGAAGTCGATCAGACGGTACTGGCGCTTGTGGCCACCACCCTTGTGACGGGTGGTGATGCGACCGGTGTTGTTACGGCCGCCCTTCTTGGGGAGCGGACGAACCAGGGATTTTTCCGGGGTTGAGCGAGTGATTTCTGCGAAATCTGAGACGCTCGAGCCGCGGCGACCCGGGGTCGTCGGCTTGTGCTTACGAATACCCATTTAGATATTTCTTTCCTTCGCTAAAGTGGTCTCCGGTGCTTATGCAGCCGGACCGCCGAAGAGGTCGATTGAACCTTCCTTGAGGGTTACAATCGCACGCTTGGTGTTCTTACGAGCACCCCAACCGAAGCGGGTGCGCTTGCGCTTGCCTGCACGGTTAGCGGTGTTGATGGAAGCAACCTTGACATCGAAAATGGTTTCGATGGCCTGCTTGATTTCCAGCTTGTTGGAGCGGGGGTCTACGAGGAAGGTGTACTTACCTTCATCGAGCTGACCGTAGCTCTTTTCCGACACGACGGGAGCGATGATGACGTCGCGGGGATCTTTGAAAGTTGAGGTGGTAACAGACATTACTTAGCAGCCTCTTTCTTAGCCTTAGAAGCAACTGCGACGAATACGTCGTAGGCATCCTTGGTGAAGATGACGTCGTCTGAGATCAGAATATCGTAGGTGTTGAGCTGATCTGCGTAGATAACGTGTACGTTCTCCAGGTTGCGTGCTGACAGTGCTACCAGGTCGTCCTTGCGGTCGATGACAACCAGTGCGTTCTTGCGGCTGGTGATCTCTGCAATTGCTGCCTTTGCTGCCTTGGTGGAAGGCTTGGTGCCTTCTACGAGGGCTTCGACAACGTGAACGCGACCGTTACGAGCGCGATCTGAGAGAGCGCCGCGCAGTGCAGCTGCAATCATCTTCTTGGGGGTACGCTGTGCGTAGCTACGGGGAGTAGGGCCGTGTACGATGCCACCACCGGTCATGTGGGGTGCACGGATTGAGCCCTGACGTGCGCGGCCGGTGCCCTTCTGCTTGAAAGGCTTACGACCTGCGCCGGAAACTTCGCCGCGGTTCTTGGTCTTGTGGGTACCCTGACGTGCTGCTGCGAGCTGGGCTACTACTACCTGGTGAAGCAGGGGAATAGAGGCCTGAGCGTCGAAGATATCAGCGGGCAGGTCTACCTTTACGGTCTTGACAGCCATGGTTTATTAGGCTCCCTTCACAGCGGTGCGAACCAGAACAACGCCGCCCTTAGGACCGGGGATAGCACCCTTGATCAGAAGAACATTGTTTTCGGCATCTACACCCTGAATAGTGAGGTTCATGGTGGTGTGGCGTGCAGCGCCCATACGGCCTGCCATGCGCATACCCTTGAAAACGCGTGCGGGGTATGATGCGCCACCGATTGAACCGGGCTTACGGTGGTTCTTGTGGGCACCGTGTGATGCGCCTACACCTGCGAAGCCGTGACGCTTCATAACACCGGCGAAACCCTTACCCTTGGTCTTACCAACTACGTCAACCTTCTGGCCTGCTTCGAAGAGCTCAACAGTCAGTTCCTGACCGAGTGAGTATTCAGCGGCGTCTGAGGTACGCAGTTCAACGAGGTGACGGCGAGGAGTTACGCCTGCCTTCTCGAAGTGACCGGCGAGGGGCTTGGTTACCTTGCGAGCTTCGATAGCACCGAAACCGATCTGGATAGCTTCGTAGCCATCGGTCTCAGCGTTACGCAGCTGGGTAATAACGTTGGAATCGGCCTTGACGACAGTAACGGGCACGAACTTGCCGTTTTCGTCCCAGACCTGGGTCATGCCAAGCTTGGTGCCTAGCAGGCCCTTAACCTGGCGCTCGAACTTGTTAGTCATTTAGATGCGATCCTCTACAGCTTGATTTCGATGTTTACGTCTGCCGGAAGGTCAAGACGCATGAGGGCATCAACAGCCTTGGGGGTCGGATCAACGACGTCGATCAGACGCTTGTGCGTGCGCATTTCGAAGTGCTCGCGGCTGTCCTTGTACTTGTGAGGCGAACGGATAACACAGTAAACGTTCTTTTCGGTGGGTAGCGGCACGGGGCCTACTACCGTCGCGCCTGCACGCGTAACTGTCTCAACGATTTTCCGTGCTGAAGAATCAATGACCTCGTGGTCGTATGACTTCAGACGGATGCGGATTTTCTGTCCCGCCATCTGTCGGACTCTCTTTCTTGTCTACTTCCCTGTAACGGAGCGGTCGCTCCTTTATCTGGCGCTTGAGGTAAAGAGATGATTCTTCATCCCTTTCGCGCCACCTCTGCGTAGGCTGAATCCGGCAGCTGCCGGGTTCCTCACCCTACCGAGGCACCGACCCCCGAACTCGGGCGTGTCGCATTTTTGCTAGAGCAAAAAAGGAGCGCACTCTTCCCTCGAACTGATCGATTGGGTCATATTTGGGCTTACCTTCACTAGGCTTCTTGAACGGAGCCATAGTTACTTATGACGGGTAAGCGCTTGAACAACGTATTCAATCTTGCCAGAGTAGCTAGAGCTTAGCAAGGTTTTTAGGCCATTAGTGCCCAGCCCCACACTAAGCCAGGGGACAGTTGCTCTGGTTCTCTATGACCCACTAGCCTCAATTATGGTGGTGACAGCTATAAGGGCAAAATAAAAGGGTTGGCCCCCGCAGAATAAATCTGTGGGGGCCAACCCTTTATTGCCCTCCCTTAGCAGCACGCTAACAGGAGTTTAGATTCAAGAAGTAAGAACCTTACTTGATGATCTTGGTAACGCGACCTGAACCAACGGTGCGGCCACCTTCACGGATTGCGAAGCCGAGGCCCTCTTCCATTGCGATTTCCTGGATGAGCTCAACGGTCATCTCAGTGTTGTCGCCGGGCATAACCATTTCGGTGCCCTCGGGAAGGGTGATAACACCGGTAACGTCGGTGGTGCGGAAGTAGAACTGGGGGCGGTAGTTCGAGTAGAAGGGGTTGTGACGGCCACCCTCATCCTTGGAAAGGATGTAGACGTTAGCCTCGAACTGGGTGTGGGGGGTGATTGAGCCGGGCTCAACAACAACCTGACCACGCTCTACGTCGTCGCGCTTCAGACCGCGAAGCAGCAGACCACAGTTTTCGCCTGCCCATGCTTCGTCGAGCTGCTTGTGGAACATCTCGATACCGGTAACGGTGGTCTTCTGGATGGGGCGGATACCAACGATCTCAACTTCGGAGTTGATCTTCAGGGTACCACGCTCGGCGCGACCGGTAACAACGGTACCGCGACCAGTGATGGTGAAGACGTCTTCGATGGGCATGAGGAAGGGCTTGTCCTTCTCACGAACGGGGTCGGGAATGTAGTTGTCAACCTCGTCCATGAGCTCTTCAACCTTAGCAACCCACTCAGCGTCGCCTTCAAGAGCCTTCAGTGCGGAAACGCGAACAACGGGAGCGTTGTCACCGTCGAACTCCTGTGAGGAAAGCAGCTCGCGAACTTCCATTTCAACGAGGTCGAGCAGTTCCTCGTCCTCAACCATGTCTGACTTGTTCAGAGCTACGAGCAGGGTGGGAACACCAACCTGGCGAGCCAGCAGAACGTGCTCACGGGTCTGAGCCATGGGGCCGTCGGTGGCAGCAACAACGAGGATTGCGCCGTCCATCTGAGCAGCACCGGTGATCATGTTCTTGACGTAGTCAGCGTGACCGGGGGCGTCAACGTGTGCGTAGTGACGCTTTTCGGTCTGGTACTCGATGTGAGCAATGTTAATGGTAATACCGCGCTGGCGCTCTTCAGGAGCGGAGTCGATCATACCGAAGTCGCGCTGCTCGTTCAGGTCGGGGTACTTGTCAGCCAGAACCTTGGAGATTGCAGCGGTCAGGGTGGTCTTACCGTGGTCAACGTGACCGATGGTACCGACGTTTACGTGAGGCTTGGAGCGCTCGAACTTAGCCTTAGCCAAGAGTATTCCTCCTATAGAGAAGATTTGAGAACCTGCACTCGGGTTTCACACCGGCGCACTCCGCCGTAAAAGGCGGTCTAGCTACCACAATAGCGGATAAGACCGGTGGGGCGAAACCCGAATGCGGGTTCATTTACTAGGTTTTTTTGAAAAGCGGTGCGGCTCACATAATGTGAGCCGCACTCGGATGAGTATTACTCGCCGCGGCTCTTCTGGATGATTTCATCAGCAACGTTCTTGGGAACCTCTGAGTAGCTGTCGAACTCCATGGAGAAGACTGCACGACCCTGGGTCTTTGAACGGAGGTCACCGATGTAACCGAACATTTCTGACAGCGGAACAAGAGCGTGAACGATCTTGACGCCTGCTGCATCTTCCATGGACTGAATCTGACCACGACGTGAGTTCAGGTCACCGATAACGTCGCCCATGTAGTCCTCGGGGGTACGTACTTCAACAGCCATCAGGGGTTCCAACAGAACGGGAGCGGCGCGGCGGGCACCTTCCTTGAAGACCATTGAGCCAGCGATCTTGAACGCCATTTCTGACGAGTCAACATCGTGGTAAGCACCATCGATCAGGGTTGCCTTGACACCAACAACGGGGTAGCCAGCGAGGATACC
This sequence comes from Rothia sp. 88186D007BW, assembly GCF_053544215.1. Lineage (NCBI taxonomy): Bacteria > Bacillati > Actinomycetota > Actinomycetes > Micrococcales > Micrococcaceae > Rothia > Rothia sp. 88186D007BW. Next base: position 89,515 of record NZ_JBPPTR010000001.1, read on the forward strand.
GAGCTGCATTGCATCCTGGATACCGGCGTCAACAGAGGGGATGTATTCACGGGGAACACGACCACCGGTGACGACGTTGTCGAACTCGTAGAGCTCTTCAGCATCGAGGGCAATGGGTTCGAAGGAAACCTGAACCTTTGCGAACTGACCAGAACCACCGGTCTGCTTCTTGTGGGTGTAGTCGACCTTCTCAACCTTCTTGGTGATGGTTTCGCGGTATGCAACCTGGGGCTTACCAACGTTAGCTTCAACCTTGAATTCGCGCTTCATACGGTCAACGATGATGTCGAGGTGAAGCTCACCCATACCGCCGATTTCGGTCTGGCCAGTTTCTTCGTTGAGTGAAACGGTGAAGGTGGGGTCCTCAGCAGAGAGCTTCTGGATAGCGGTTGACATCTTCTCCTGGTCACCCTTGGTCTTGGGCTCAATAGCCACGAAGATCACGGGAGCGGGGAAGGTCATGGATTCCAGAACTACGGGGTTAGCGGTATCGCAGAGGGTGTCACCGGTGGTGGTGTCCTTCAGACCGATAGCCGCGTAGATGTGGCCTGCCTGGATCTCTTCAACAGGGTTCTCCTTGTTGGAGTGCATCTGGAAGAGCTTACCGATACGTTCCTTCTTACCCTTGGTGGCGTTCAGAACCTGCTGGCCCTGAGCAGCCTTACCGGAGTAAACGCGGATGTAGGTCAGCTGACCGTAGAAGGGGTGGGCTGCAACCTTGAATGCCAGCGCTGCGAAGGGCTCGTCAGCTGAAGGCTTACGGGTTACCTCAGTCTCTTCGTCGGTGGGCAGGTGGCCGATCATCGCGGGAACATCCAGCGGTGAGGGCAGGTAATCGAGAACTGCGTCGAGCATGGGCTGCACACCGCGGTTCTTGAATGCTGAGCCACAGAAAACGGGGTAGGCTTCGTTAGCAACGGTCAGTGCGCGGACGCCTGCCTTGATTTCCTCGATGGTCAGTTCGCCCTCTTCGAGGTACTTTTCCATGAGGTCTTCTGAAGCTTCAGCAACGTTTTCAACGAGCTCGGCACGGTACTGCTCTGCCTTTTCCTGCAGGTCAGCGGGGATTTCCTGGATTTCGTAGGAAGCACCCATGGTAACGTCACCCTTGGCGTCGCCGGGCCAGACGTAGGCCTGCATGGTGAGCAGGTCAACGACGCCGATGAAGTCATTTTCAGCGCCGATGGGCAGCTGCATAACGAGGGGCTTAGCACCGAGGCGCTTGATGATGGTGTCTACGGTGAAGTAGAAGTCTGCACCCAGCTTGTCCATCTTGTTGACGAAGCAGATACGGGGAACTTCGTACTTGTCAGCCTGACGCCAAACGGTCTCTGACTGGGGCTCAACACCTTCCTTACCATCGAACACTGCAACAGCGCCGTCGAGGACGCGCAGTGAACGCTCAACTTCAACGGTGAAGTCAACGTGGCCGGGGGTGTCGATGATGTTGATCTGGTTGTTCTTCCAGAAGCAGGTGGTTGCCGCGGAGGTAATGGTGATACCGCGTTCCTGTTCCTGAGCCATCCAGTCCATGGTTGATGCACCATCGTGGGTTTCACCGATCTTGTGGTTAATACCGGTGTAGAAGAGGATGCGTTCGGTGGTGGTGGTCTTACCGGCGTCAATGTGCGCCATAATACCGATGTTGCGGACCTTGTTCAGGTCGGTAAGCACGTCTAGTGCCACTTTGTTCTCCCTTGTGAGAAACTCCGAAAGCCTGCCGCTATGTACTGATGTAATAACGGCAGGCTACGAAGAAATTACCAGCGGTAGTGTGCGAAGGCCTTGTTGGACTCGGCCATCTTGTGAGTGTCTTCGCGACGCTTCACAGCGGCACCGAGACCATTGGATGCATCCAGGATCTCGTTCATGAGACGCTCGGTCATAGTCTTCTCGCGGCGGAGCTTTGAGAAGCCTACGAGCCAGCGCAGGGCCAGAGCGGTTGCACGGCCTGCACGGACCTCGACGGGGACCTGGTAGGTCGCACCGCCGACGCGGCGTGAGCGAACCTCAAGTGAAGGCTTGACGTTGTCCATTGCCTTCTTGAGGGTTGCTACGGGATCTGCGCCGGTCTTCTGAGCAACGCCCTCGAGTGCACCGTAGACGATGCGCTCAGCGGTTGACTTCTTGCCGTCCAGCAGAACCTTGTTGATGAGCTGGGTAACCAGCGCTGAACCGTAAACAGGATCGTTTACGAGGGGACGCTTAGGAGCGGGACCCTTACGAGGCATTACTTCTTCTCCTTCTTTGCGCCGTAGCGTGAACGAGCCTGACCGCGGCCCTTAACGCCCTGGGTATCCAGTGCGCCACGTACAATCTTGTAACGAACACCGGGGAGGTCCTTCACACGACCACCGCGAACGAGCACAATGGAGTGTTCCTGAAGGTTGTGGCCCTCACCGGGGATGTATGCGGTAACCTCGACGCCGCCGTTGAGCTTAACACGTGCGACCTTACGCAGTGCTGAGTTCGGCTTCTTCGGGGTGGTGGTGTATACACGGGTGCATACGCCACGCTTCATGGGGTTGCCCTTAAGTGCGGGCGCCTTGGTCTTAACGACCTTGGGTGCACGGCCCTTACGGACCAACTGCTGAATTGTAGGCACTTGTTCTCCGTTTGGTATCGACTCCCCCGTTAGGGGGTGCCGGTTTACTTGCCTTCTGTCACTTGGGATAAGCGCAAAAGAAAAACTATCTGACTTAGCGAGTGCCCAGACACAACAAAAAATGGCATTTAGGCCTCAAGATCGCTATTCGGGCTAGATGCCCGGGCGAACAAAGCCAAAGGACGGTGTCCATTCTGCCATTGGTTCTTATGTACTGCCCAGACATTATCTGAGCGGGCAGTAAATACTACTGCTAAGTACTCCGGTTACTACTCTAGCTGGTTAGAAGGGCTTAATCTACCCCCAGTACGTCTCAGCAGGCAGCTTTAAGCCTTTAAAACAGGTGATGTCAGGCACTTAAGTCTCGCACTAGGCGCGGACGCGGGCATCCCCCTTCCTCGCATAAAGAAGCGAAACGCCAGCGTCCCCACCTTCACAAGTATGCTGACCTAATAAACGATGAACGTACGAGTAGTTCCAGTAAAGGGGGTAATGATTCCTGCCCCATTCTTAGAGTCCCCATGATAGAGAATTCGATAAGTACCAGGAACCGTCTCAGCAGGAATCTGCCATTCGATAGTCACTCGGGACTGAGCAGCCAGATGACGTTTCCAGTGAAAGCGGGTGGCAGGATCATTATCACCTGCGATGGTCACCCATTGACCACCCTCTAGACGCTGCACCTCAAGATAGCTAGAATTCAGCTGCTGATCGTTGTTAGGGTGGGCACCTACAAAGACCGCACTAACGGTTTCGCCCCGATCTGTATGAGCAGGCTGGGTAAGAACCTCACCGTAATAATGACCGATACCGGGCACGTCATACCAGACCTTACCCACCGCACTCTTCATAGGAGTACGAACAGTAGGTTTATCACCCAGGGGCAGGTCAGTGCCATCGCGCAGGGAGGTAGCTACAGTATTGAGGGTCTGACGGAAGGCCCCCATAGTATTAATACCGAAGACGGTAGCACCGCCTTCATACTGCTGTGAAACATATTCCTGCGGGGTTGTCACATAGTGGCTGTAAGCATTGGTGTAGCCCTGCACAATAATCTGTGACTCATTGACTCCCAGCAGGGCTGCCATATCCTGGCGGTACTGCACACCAACTGCCCCGTTATGCTCACCGGGCATACCCAGCAGGTAGTAGTTACCAAAACGCATCACCTGGACCGGCAGCTTCTGCTGCACCATATCATGCACAGCTAGCAAGTTGGCTTTGGGGTACTGGCAATCGCTCAGGCTTTTAGAGGACTTGTAGGCTAACCAGTTAAAATCGCTCCAGACCTTATTAGCGTTAACACCCTCATTGAATCCAACAGGACCAGCACCGTCTTCGCCACTGCCGGCGGCAAAGGCAGCGCCCAATGAAGCATTGCATGTAGAGCCTGCGTACCCAGTGCCCGTCCACTGAGTTTCCACCTGTATATTGGAAAAATCTACGTAGGTGATGCGTGAATCAAGCCCCTGCCCTACCGGGGTACCGGAACTAGCGAGCTGGGCGCGCACCGCGTCGGCTTGTTTGGTTCCCTGAATCTCGAGATTGGTAAACATGTCATCAGTAGGGCCCAAGCCCGGCTGTAAGAATGTATTGGGTGACACATCACCGGTGTTACTATTGGCAAAAGCCGCGATAAAGGCATCATCTTCAGACCCTGCATTCAGGTCAACCCCATGGTCTACCGTCTCTAAGAGATACTGCGCATAACCCTTGTTATCTGAAGACACCAGAGTGTTCTTATTGGTAAGGGACGTGGGGTGAAGGGCAAACCAGTTGAGGACGGCACGAGTTACCCCATCATGCTCAAAACGGAAAGTGACACTAGTGGGATCCACCCCATCGATAAGGTGATCTGTAAGATGAGCGGGATCCTGCCCCAAGGCTACCGCTGAGCGGTTTACGCCCACTCCTGTGAGCTGGCTACTTGAGACCGTTACATTGCCGGGAGCTAAGTCTGCAAGCGCTTCACGGATTGCCTGCATAGACCCATTAACTTGGTTATTGAAAGTAGGCTCATGAAAACCAAGAGTAGTTAAGTTATAGAGCACATCCTTACTCACGCCGCCCGGGGTCGCGTGGGTGTGAGAGGCCGTAATCATGATGTTGGCTTCGGTGAATTCAGGGCCGAACTCCGCCTGAATACGATTCACTAGCTCAGCACGAACACTTTCCCAAGCACTCTGTGCGTCCAGCACCACTATTAGGTTGCGAGAGTTACTTTCGGGGTCAATTACTACAAAGGCACGGGCATACTGGCGAGTATGGAGGCCGGAACCCTTCTGAGCATCTGATCCGTATCCCATAAACGCAACCTCAGCAACTTCACCCGTAATATCAGCTACCCCCGCTCCCACAAGGAAAGGGTTGCTAGAAGTAGGTTGGGTGGAATTCACCAAATCAGCCAGATTCTGTGCGTTGACGACCGCTGGTGTTAAATCAGTTAAAGCCTGAGAAGGGATTATAAAAGCTCCGGTAGCTAGAGATAGAGTAGCCCCAAAAATCCCGATTTTAACTCCTATATGGTGTGATAGTTTCATTTAACCCTCAAAATATGCGAAAGATGAGCAGGTGTATATCTGTGTGTGAGTACTTACCTAAGTATATCGATTAATTATTTGCCTCAACTTGGTATATCCCACCCCCCTTCATTGCCGAAGGTAACAACCCCACTGCGTTCCAGACGTCCGCGCAGACAAAGGGCGCTCCCCCACATCATCTGTGGAGAAGCGCCCTTCAGACTGCCCTAAGCTAGAGCCTGAGTTTACTTACCGAACTCGTAGTCATCCAGCGGAATAGCCTGGAACTCGGGGCTAATAGCACCCTCATTGGTCTCGGCATAGCTGAAATCGTTGTAAGGAGTTGCGGTCTGCGCAAACAGAGCCTCGCGTGCCTCGTCAGTGGGCTCAACCTCAATGTCGTTGTACATGGCAAGACCAGTACCAGCGGGGATGAGCTTACCGATGATGACGTTCTCCTTCAGGCCAACCAGCGGGTCTTCCTTACCTTCCATCGCAGCCTGAGTCAGGACGCGAGTGGTTTCCTGGAAGGACGCAGCAGATAGCCAGGACTCGGTAGCCAGCGATGCCTTGGTAATACCCATCATCTCGGGGCGACCTGAAGCAGGACGCTTCCCCTCAGCCAGAGCCGCACGGTTAGCGTTCTGGAAAGCGATGTTCTCAACCAGCTCACCGGGGAGCAGGCTGGTCTCACCGGAATCGATGACGGTGATACGGCGTAGCATCTGGCGAACGATAACCTCAACGTGCTTATCGTGGATACCTACACCCTGAGAGCGGTAAACGCCCTGAACCTCGTCCACCAGGTGCTTCTGAGCCTCACGAGGACCGCGAATACGCAGAATCTCCTTAGGATCAACAGCACCAGCAACCAGCTGGGTACCAACAGTGATGTGATCACCATCAGCAACTTCCAGACGGGCACGACGCAGAACAGGGTAAGCAACCGGGTCATCACCGTTATCGGGGGTGACCACAACCTTCAGGGACTTATCGGTGTCCTCGATGCTTACGCGACCGGTGACCTCAGAAATCGGGGCAACACCCTTGGGAGTGCGGGCCTCGAAGAGTTCCTGAATACGGGGCAGACCCTGAGTAATATCGTCAGCCGATGCCACACCACCAGTGTGGAAGGTACGCATGGTCAGCTGGGTACCGGGCTCACCAATGGACTGAGCTGCGATAATACCAACAGCCTCACCAATGTCGACCAGGTTACCTGAAGCCATGGAACGGCCATAGCACAGGGCACAAACACCCACGCCTGACTCACAGGTCAGAACGGAGCGGACGCGAACCTCTTCGATACCGGCCTTGAACAGCTTGTCAATGACGATATCGGAAACGTCAGTACCAGCAGTTGCCAGTACAGTACCCTCTTCAGCCACAACGTCAACAGCCAGGGCACGGCCGTGAATTGAAGACTCAACGTTCTCGTGCAGGGTTACGTTACCGTCGGCGTCCTTCTGAACCAAAGGCAGGGTCAAACCGCGGTGGGTGCCACAGTCGTGCTCACGCACAATGACATCCTGAGAAACGTCCACCAGACGACGGGTCAAGTAACCGGAGTTTGCGGTACGCAGCGCAGTATCTGCCAGACCCTTACGAGCACCGTGGGTTGCGATGAAGTATTCCAGAACCGACAGGCCCTCACGGTAGGAAGACTTAATCGGGCGGGGCATAATCTCGCCCTTGGTGTTAGACACCAGACCACGGATACCAGCAATCTGACGAACCTGCATCCAGTTACCACGCGCACCAGAGGTGACCATGCGGTTAATGGTGGTGTTCTTCTCAGCCAGGTTGAGCTTCATCGCCTCAGCAACCTCATCAGTTGCCTTAGTCCAGATATCAATCAGCTCAGTACGGCGCTCCATATCGCTCAGCATACCCATCGTAAACTGCTCTTCAATCTCAGCAGCCTGCTTCTCGTAGCCTTCCATAATGGCCGGCTTAGTGGGAGGCGCTGCAATATCGGAGACAGCAACGGTCACACCTGAGCGTGAAGCGTAGTAGAAGCCGGTGTTCTTGAGCGCGTCAAGAGTCTGAGCTACTACGTGCATGGGGTACTTCTCAGCAAGGTCGTTGATGAGGGCACCTAGAGACTTCTTATCGGCAATGCCGGTGTACCAGGGGTAGTCAGCGGGCAGAGTCTCATTGAAAATCACCTGGCCGACAGTGGTTTCTACCAGCACAGGCTGACCGGGCTCATAGCCTTCAGGAGCTTCCCAGCCCTCGTAGGGTACGAAGTCATCCAGCACGATCTTGACCTTGGTGTAAAGCTCAATCTCGTGACGGTCCATAGCCATGATGGCTTCTGCGTAGGAGGAGAAGAGACGGCCTTCGTTCTTCTCACCGTCACGGGCGGTGGTCAGGTGGAAGAGACCGATAATCATATCCTGGTCAGGAACCGCAACGGGGCGACCGTCTGAAGGCTTGAGGATGTTGTTAGAGGACAGCATAAGGATGCGGGCCTCAGCCTGAGCCTCAGGAGACAGGGGCAGGTGAACTGCCATCTGGTCACCATCGAAGTCAGCGTTGAATGCTGAACAGACAAGCGGGTGCAGCTGGATAGCCTTACCTTCAACCAGCTGGGGTTCGAAGGCCTGAATACCCAGACGGTGCAGGGTAGGTGCACGGTTCAGCAGCACGGGGTGCTCGGTGATGATCTCTTCGAGAACATCCCACACCTGGGGGCGGAAACGCTCAACCATACGCTTTGCAGACTTGATGTTCTGGGCGTGGTTGAGATCTACCAGGCGCTTCATCACGAAGGGCTTGAAGAGCTCCAGGGCCATCTGCTTAGGCAGACCACACTGGTGCATCTGCAAGGTGGGGCCACCAACGATAACGGAACGACCTGAGTAGTCAACACGCTTACCGAGCAGGTTCTGACGGAAACGACCCTGCTTACCCTTGAGCATGTCAGAGAGGGACTTCAGGGGGCGGTTACCGGGGCCGGTCACGGGGCGTCCGCGGCGACCGTTATCGAACAGGGAGTCAACAGCTTCCTGCAGCATGCGCTTTTCGTTGTTCACGATGATCTCGGGGGCACCGAGTTCCAGCAGACGCTTAAGGCGGTTGTTACGGTTGATAACACGACGGTAGAGGTCGTTCAGGTCGGAGGTCGCAAAGCGGCCACCGTCAAGCTGCACCATGGGGCGCAGTTCCGGCGGGATGACAGGAACGTAATCCAGCACCATACCCAGCGGTGAGTTGTCGGTAGACAAGAAGGCGTTGACAACCTTCAGACGCTTGAGGGCGCGGGTCTTCTTCTGACCCTTACCGGTCTGGATGATTTCCTTGAGTGCCTCAGCTTCTGCTTCCATGTCGAAGTTCTCAAGACGCTTCTTGATAGCTTCTGCACCCATGGAACCTTCAAAGTACATACCGTACTTATCAACCATGCCACGGTAGAGGGCCTCATCACCTTCAAGGTCAGCGACCTTAAGGTTCTTGAAGCGGTCCCAGATACGGTCTAGCTGCTCAATTTCACGTTCTGCATTCTTGCGGACGGACGCCATCTGGCGCTCAGCAGCATCACGCAGCTTACGCTTCTCGGCAGCCTTACCACCGTCAGCCTCAATCTTGGCCAGTTCCTCTTCGGTTTCACGGGCAATGAGGTTGATGTCGGCAGCGAGCTGATCCTGCAGGACCTTCTTATCGCGGTCGTGAGCGGCCTGCAGGTTGGGCAGGTCCTCGTGGCGGGCGTCTTCGTCCACATGGGTAATCATGTAGGCGGCGAAGTAGATGATCTTTTCCAGGTCCTTAGGAGCAAGGTCAAGTAGGTAGCCCAGGCGTGAGGGCACGCCCTTGAAGTACCAGATGTGGGTCACAGGAGCTGCTAGCTCGATGTGGCCCATGCGCTCGCGGCGCACCTTGGCGCGGGTGACCTCTACGCCACAGCGCTCACAGATGATGCCCTTGAAGCGTACGCGCTTGTACTTACCGCAGTAGCATTCCCAGTCGCGGGTAGGGCCGAAGATGCGCTCGTCGAAGAGGCCTTCCTTCTCGGGCTTTAGGGTTCGGTAGTTGATGGTTTCGGGCTTCTTAACCTCGCCGTACGACCAGTCCAGGATGTTCTGGGAGGTCGCCAGGCCAATACGCATCAAACCAAGTGAAGATTCGTTGGACATTTGGTCCTTATCTCTTTCCTAGTGTTTTGAAGTCTTGTTTGAACAGATGTGAGGGGTTAGACCTCTTCGACAGAGCTGGGCTCTGCGTGGGACAGGTCAATGCCCAGGTCATCTGCTGTTCGGAAGCCTTCGTCTTCTACATCGCGCATTTCGATGGTCTTACCGTCGGTTGAGAGTACCTCAACGTTCAGGCAGAGGGACTGCATTTCCTTGATCAAAACCTTGAAGGACTCGGGCACACCGGGTTCGGGGATGTTTTCGCCCTTAACGATGGCTTCGTAGACCTTCACGCGGCCGTGAACGTCGTCAGACTTGACGGTCAGGATTTCCTGCAGGGTGTAAGCGGCACCGTATGCTTCCAGTGCCCACACTTCCATTTCACCGAAGCGCTGACCACCGAACTGGGCCTTACCACCCAGGGGCTGCTGGGTAATCATGGAGTAGGGGCCGGTGGAGCGTGCGTGGATCTTGTCATCGACAAGGTGGTGCAGCTTCAGGATGTACTGGTAGCCAACGGATACCGGCTCGGGGAAGGGCTCGCCGGAGCGGCCATCGAGCAGGCGTGCCTTACCTGAACGGTTGATCAGGCGGTCACCATCGCGGTTGGGGTTAGCGTGGTCCATGAGCTCGAAGAGTTCCTCTTCACCGGCACCGTCGAACACGGGGGTTGCGACGTTGGTGGGGCCGGTTTCCTTGGGGAAGTTGTGGAGCTTATCGAGCCAGGCGGGGTTACCTTCAATCTTCCAGCCCTGCTTAGCTAGCCAGCCGGTGTGAACTTCAAGTACCTGACCGATGTTCATACGACCGGGAACACCTAGCGGGTTCAGGATGATGTCAACGGGGGTGCCGTCTTCCATGAAGGGCATGTCTTCGATGGGAAGGATCTTGGTAATAACACCCTTGTTACCGTGGCGACCTGCCAGCTTATCGCCGACAGTAATCTTGCGCTTCTGGGCAACGTAGACACGGACCAGCTGGTTGACACCGCTGGGCAGGTCTTCATCGTCATTTTCGCGGTCAAAGATACGGACGCCGATGACGGTACCGGACTCACCGTGAGGAACTTTCAGTGAGGTGTCACGAACTTCGCGGGACTTTTCACCGAAAATAGCGCGCAGCAGGCGCTCTTCGGGGGTCAGTTCGGTTTCGCCCTTGGGGGTGACCTTACCGACCAGGATGTCGCCGGCCTCAACCTCGGCACCGATGTGGATGATGCCGCGCTCGTCGAGGGCTGAGAGCACCTCTTCGGAGACGTTGGGGATGTCGCGGGTAATCTCTTCGGCACCCAGCTTGGTGTCGCGGGCGTCGATTTCGTGCTCTTCAATGTGGATTGAGGTGAGCACGTCATCGGAGATCATGCGCTGGGACAGGATGATGCCGTCCTCGAAGTTGAAGCCTTCCCATGACATGTAAGCCACGAGCAGGTTCTTACCGAGTGCCAGCTCGCCCTTATCGGTGGAGGGACCGTCGGCAATCAGGCTACGCTCTTCAACGCGGTCGCCCACCTTGACCACAACGCGGTGGTTGTAGCAGTTACCGGGGTTAGAGCGCTGGAACTTGAGGATGGGGTAGGAGGTGGTGGTGCCATCGTCGTTACGAACGACTACCAGGTCAGCGGAGACCTCAGAGACCACACCGGCCTTCTTAGCAACGACGGAGTCACCGGAGTCAAGAGCTGCGTAGCGCTCCATACCGGTACCAACGACGGGTGCTTCTGATTCGAGCAGGGGAACGGCCTGACGCTGCATGTTAGCACCCATCAGTGCTCGGTTAGCGTCGTCGTGTTCCAGGTAGGGAATCAGGGCGGTTGCTACAGACACCATCTGGCGGGGGGAGACGTCCATGAACTCAATCTCGGAGGCGTCTACCAGCACAGCTTCGCCAGAACCGTCGCCTGCACGGCAGAGAACCTGCTCTTCAGCGAAGGTCATGTCTGCGTTCAGGGGTGCGTTGGCCTGAGCGATGGTGTTGCCCTTTTCGTCATCGGCGGTGAGGTACTTGACCTCGTCGGTGACCTTGCCGTTCTTGACGATGCGGTAGGGGGTCTCGATGAAACCGAAGGGGTTGATGCGGGCGTAGGTTGCCAGCGAGCCAATCAGACCAATGTTGGGGCCTTCAGGGGTTTCGATGGGGCACATACGGCCGTAGTGGGAGGGGTGCACGTCTCGCACTTCCATGCCTGCACGGTCACGAGAAAGACCACCGGGGCCCAGTGCGGAGAGACGACGCTTGTGGGTCAGCCCTGCCAGCGGGTTGTTCTGGTCCATGAACTGGGAGAGCTGGGAGGTGCCGAAGAATTCCTTGATGGAGGCAACAACGGGACGGATGTTAATCAGGGTCTGAGGGGTGATAGCCTCAACGTCCTGAGTAGTCATACGCTCGCGGACAACGCGCTCCATACGGGACAGACCGGTGCGGATCTGGTTTTCAATCAGTTCGCCTACGGCACGGATACGGCGATTACCGAAGTGGTCGATATCGTCAACATCTACGCGGATATCAACTTCCTGACCGTCGCGGATGCCCTTGATGCTACTACCACCTGCGTGCAGGGTTACCAGGTAGCGAATCATAGCTGCGATGTCATCCTGTGACAGCACTGCTGCTGAGGGGTCGTTGACGGGGGTGTCGATACCGAGCTTGCGGTTCACCTTGTAGCGGCCGACCTTTGCTAGGTCGTAGCGGCGGGGGGTGAAATACATGTTGTCCAGCAGGTTCTGGGCAGCATCGACTGTGGGGGGTTCACCCGGGCGGAGCTTGCGGTAGATATCCAGCAGTGCCTCTTCACGAGTCTGGACGGTGTCCTTCTCGAGGGTGGCGCGGATGGAATCGAACTCGCCGAACTCAGCCAGAATCTTAGCTTCGGTCCAGCCCATAGCCTTGAGTAGGGTGGTGACGGACTGCTTACGGCGACGGTCCAGACGGACGCCAACCTGGTCACGCTTGTCGATTTCCAGTTCGAACCAGGCACCGCGAGAAGGAATAATCTTGGCGGTGTAGATGTCCTTATCGGAGGTGCGGTCGGCGGTCTTTTCGAAGTAGGCGCCAGGTGAACGAACCAGCTGGGAAACAACGACGCGCTCAGAGCCGTTGATGACGAAGGTGCCGGACTCGGTCATCAGGGGAAAATCACCCATGAACACGGTCTGCTGTTTGATTTCGCCCGTGTTGTTGTTCATGAATTCGGCCTTGACGTACAGGGGAGCAGCGTAGGTCGCATCGCGATCCTTGCACTCTTCCATGGTGTACTTGGGGTCGGCGAATTCAGGATCGGAGAAGGACAGGGACATGGTGCCCTGGAAGTCCTCGATCGGGGAGATTTCTTCGAAGATGTCGGCCAGGCCGGAGGTCTGGCTGACGGAGGTATCGCCGGTTTCTGCTGCTACAGCAGCTTTAGCTGCCCAGCGTTCATTACCGACGAGCTGATCAAAGCTGTCAAGCTGGAGCGCGAGCAGGTTGGGTACCTGCAGGGGCTCAGCAATTTTTGCGAATGAGATTCGGCGCTGCGAACCTACGCCGTTAGCGGCTTCAGTATTAGAGGTGCTCGAGGCGACCAAGATTGGATCCTTCCACAGACATGTCTGTTCGTGCCCGCTCCCCCACCAGGGGCGGTACGCTCAAGGACCCATTGAAAAGGCAAACTAGCCGGCCATAGCACCTGTGCCGTGCTGTTGTGTGGCTAGATTGATGTTCGAGGGTACGGGGGCGTACTTAAAACCTGTTACAACCTGCCCACCGCTATATGAAGGCACAGAAGATTAGGGAAGCGCAAATATTCATGCTACAGCATAATATTTAAGCTGTCCATACCCAATCTCTGCGGCTTTTGCAAACTCTCCCTAGCACTCCACTACATTCACAGCCAGGCCGCCCATAGATGTCTCCTTATAGCGGTGAGACATATCCTCACCGGTCTGGCGCATGGTTTCAATCACCTGATCCAGAGAAACCCGGTGTTGTCCGTCCCCTCGTAGGGCCATCTTAGCGGCGGTGACCGCATTAGAGGCGGCCATGGCGTTGCGTTCAATACAGGGAATCTGTACCAGGCCGCCCACAGGGTCGCAGGTCAAACCCAGGTTGTGCTCCATAGCAATCTCGGCGGCATTTTCAATCTGCTCATTGGTGCCTCCCATAACCTGCGCTAGACCGGCAGCAGCCATGGATGAGGCTGTGCCCACCTCACCCTGGCAGCCTACCTCAGCGCCAGAGATTGAGGCCCGCTTCTTATAGAGGGCACCAATTGAGGCGGCAGCTAGAAAAAAGTCCACGACGGCATCATCAATAGCTTTCTGCCCGTGATGGGCCACCGAGGGCACATAGTTGAGTGCGTAGTGCAAGACTGCGGGGATAATGCCAGCAGCCCCGTTGGTGGGGGCCGTGACAACACGCCCGCCAAAGGCGTTCTCCTCGTTGACAGCCAGGGCAATCAGATTAACCCAGTCGATGGCGAAATCAGCTGACTTTCGAGGGTCTTCTTCTAGCAGGTCACGGTGCCATTGCCCTGCACGGCAGCGCACCTTAAGCGGGCCGGGCAGATAGCCCATACGTTCTAAGGACGAGCCAATACACTCCTTCATAACCTGCCGAATATGCAAAATACCAGCTCGGACCTCTGCTTCAGTGCGCTCTGTCTTCTCATTTTCCATCTTGAGCTGAGCAATAGATAATCCGGCCGTGTTAGCCATCTCCAGTAGCTCTCGGCCCGACCCGAAAGGGTAAGGGGCCTGAGAAAGGCCAGTAGATTCTGATAATTCTTCGTCTTCTTCTACGATGAAGCCACCACCGATAGAGAAGTAAGTGCGCTCTAGCAGTACCTTCTCCCCCGTATAACCAGTGACTTTAATACCGTTGGTGTGCCGAGGCAACAGGGTGAGCGGGCGCAGGGTGATATCAGATTCCTTATAGGTAAGGACGGGCCCGCTCACCTTAGTAGCGTCCGGACCGGGGGCACCGGTTTCAAAAGCAGCCGAGGGGTAGCCGGCCAGGGGTAGAGTTCCGTCTACCTGGTTACGGCCCATGAGAGCTTCGGCGGCGGCAATATCAATGGTTTCAGGTACAAAGCCAGCCAGCCCTTTGAGAGCTGCGCTCATGGTTCCGTGCCCAGCGCCGGTAGCTGCCAAAGAACCGTAGAGGTCGATATGAACCTGGGTAACGTCCTTAAGGGTTCCAGTATCAATCAGTTCAGCAATAAACCGGTTGGTGGCTCGCATGGGGCCTACGGTATGGGAGCTTGAGGGGCCGATACCAATAGAAAAGAGCTCAAAGACGGAAATGTCATAGCCCAGGGCTTCTGCTTGAGCTTGTGCTCCTGTGTGAGGCGGCTCAGAAAGATAATCGGTGATGTTATTCAGGCCCATAGGTTATGTTCCTCTCAGCAGGGGTAGTACAGAATTCTCAGTGGACTCTTTCAGCCTCGTCTTCTACTGTGTGCGCTGGTAAAAAGGCAGCTCAACAATATCGAAAGGAGCAGCCTTACCGCGAATATCCACCTGCACAGTCTGCCCCAAGCTAGCGTGCTCGGTAGCCAGAAGAGCCATGGCGATGGGGTAGCCCAGGGTAGGTGAAGGGATACCGGAGGTAATCTCACCAATCTTGGTACCGTCCTGGTCTACCAGTGTGGAACCTGCCCGCCCAGGCCGCTTGCCCTGAGCTTTAAGACCGACCAGGGAACGAGCTGGAGTTTCATCGGCGAGCGCAAGTAGGGCGTCCTTACCGACAAAATCGGCGGTCTTCTTGTTCAGGGCGATTTCAACGAGTTTGCCCATGCCTGATTCGAAGGGGGTGATGTCCCGGCCTAGTTCGTGGCCGTAGAGGGGCATGCCTGCTTCAAGGCGTAGGGAGTCGCGGGCAGCTAGGCCTGCGGGGATAGCCCCGTGCTCTTGGCCGCGTTCAGAGGCTAGGGCCCAGAGCTTGGCGGCGTCCTTGTTGGCAACATAGATTTCAAAGCCGTCTTCACCGGTGTAGCCGGTGCGGGCGAGCAGGGCTTGAATGTTGCCGAGGCGAATCGGGGCAGCTGAGTAGTAGCCCATAGAGGTGATGGTTTCAGCTTCGGAGGGTTC
This sequence comes from Rothia sp. 88186D007BW, assembly GCF_053544215.1. NCBI lineage: Bacteria > Bacillati > Actinomycetota > Actinomycetes > Micrococcales > Micrococcaceae > Rothia > Rothia sp. 88186D007BW. Next base: position 104,834 of record NZ_JBPPTR010000001.1, read on the forward strand.
CATCTCTAGCAGGATGGCCTCTGATGCTGGGCCTTGTAGGGCAATGAGGGAGGTCTGGGCGGTCTCATTGACTAGTTGCACCTCGAATCCTGTGGTGCGGACGCTCATTGTCTCGTAGTCGGTTGCAACGTTAGCGGCGTTGGGGATTACCAGGAATTCTTCCTCGCCTAGTCGGTAGGTAATCACATCGTCGATGACCCCGCCGTCTTCGGCTAGGAGCAGGGAGTACTTGGCCTTGCCCACCTTGAGGATGGACATGTTAGAGAGTAGGGCGTAGTCCAAGAAAGTAGCGGCGTCGGGGCCGGTGATGCGGAATTCGCCCATGTGGGAGAGGTCAAAGAGACCTGCTGTTAATCGTACGGCCTTGTGCTCTTCGACGTCGTTGCTGTATTTGAGGGGCATCTCCCAGCCGCCGAAGTCGGTGAAGGTGGCACCCAAATCGATGTGGACCTGGTGGAGGGCAGTTTTCTGGGGTGACATAGGTTTACCTTTCTGGTCTAGGCGCTGGGAGCTTCGATGTCGAAGGCTTCCATGGGCGGGCATTCGCAGACGAAGTTACGGTCGCCGCCCGCGCCGTCGATACGCCCCACGGGGGTGAAGTACTTATTCAGGCGTAGCTCGTGGACGGGGTAGGCTGCCTGGGATCTGGGGTAGGGTCGGGTCCATTCATCAGCGGTGAGGACCTCAACGGTGTGCGGGGCCTGACGCAGTACGGATTCTTCGGCGCTGATTTTGCCGTCGATGACCTCTTGAATCTCGGCGTGAATCTTGGTCATGGCCTGGATAAAGCGGTCGAGTTCAGCTAAGGACTCGCTCTCGGTGGGCTCAACCATGAGGGTGCCAGGTACGGGGAAGGCTAGGGTGGGGGCGTGGAAGCCGTAGTCCATGAGTCGCTTGCAGACGTCCTCGGCGGTGATTCCGGAGGCCGCAGTTAGCTGGCGCAAATCTAGGATGCATTCGTGGGCTACCAGGCCGGTTTCACCCGCGTAGAGTACCGGGTAGAGGGAGCCTAGTTTCTTGGCAATGTAGTTGGCTGAGAGGATAGCGGTCTCAGAGGATGCGCGTAGCCCTTCAGCGCCGGTCATGGCAATGTACATCCAGGAGATGGGTAGCACACCGGCTGAGCCGAACATGGCCTGGGAGATGGGTAGGGGCGCACCGGCTAGCTGGCCTTGGGCGTCCGCTTCAAAGCCGTTGCCGGGTAGGTATTTTTCTAGGTGGGCACCCACAGCAACCGGGCCGACGCCGGGGCCTCCACCACCGTGGGGGATGGCGAAGGTTTTGTGCAAGTTCAGGTGGGAGACATCGCCACCGAACTTTCCGGGTTGGGCTAGGCCCATTTGGGCGTTAAGGTTGGCACCGTCTATGTAGACCTGGCCCCCGGCTTCGTGCACCAGCTGGCAGACTTCCACAACCTGCTGTTCGAAGACACCGTGGGTGGAGGGGTAGGTAATCATAATCCCGGCGATGGTGTCGCCGTATTTTTCAATCTTGGCTTTTAGATCCTCTACGTCGATGGAGCCATCGGCGGCGGTTGCCACACCGGCAACAGCCAGACCGGCTAGGGCGGCAGAGGCGGCGTTGGTGCCGTGGGCGCTCATGGGAATGAGGACGATGGTGCGCTGGGTATCGCCTTGAGCTTCGTGGTAGGCGCGGATAGCGCGTAGGCCCGCGTATTCGCCGGACGCACCGGAGTTAGGTTGCAAGGAGATAGCGTCGTAGCCTGTGATTTCGGTGAGCCAGGTGGAGAGCTCTTCAATCAGGGCCTTCCACCCGGTGGCTTGGTCGGCAGGGACGTTGGGGTGGATGGAGGCGAATTCGGGCCAGGAGATGGGTTCCATCTCGGCTGCTGCATTGAGTTTCATAGTGCAAGAGCCCAGGGGAATCATGGTGCGGTCTAGGGCCAGGTCTTTATCTGCCAGGGAGCGCAGGTAGCGCATCATGGAGGTTTCAGAGCGGTAGAGGTGGAAGACCGGATGGCTCATGTAGTTATCGGTGCGGAGCAGGGCCTGAGGTAGCTGGTAGGAGTCGGTCTCCCCTAGTTCGCCGCCCAGGGCGGTTGCCAGGGCTTCGAGTACCTGTTCGGTGTGGGATTCGCCTACAGAGATAGAGATACGGTCAGCGGAGAGACGGCGGATATTAATACCTGCTTCTAGCGCCTGGGCGACCAGTTCGTCGGCGCGATTCGGTGCTTCAAAAGCTACGGTGTCGAAGAAGGTTTCGTGGACTAGTTTCAGTCCGGCGGACGTGCCGGCTGCGGCAATTCGGGCGGCATTATCGTGCAGACGCTGAGCAATGGCGCGTAGCCCTTCGGGGCCGTGGTAGATAGCGTATGCACCGGCGGCGATGGCCAGTAGGGCCTGGGCGGTGCAGATGTTAGAGGTAGCTTTTTCGCGGCGGATGTGTTGTTCGCGGGTTTGTAGGGCTAGGCGGTAGGCGGGCTTGCCGGTGGCGTCCTTTGATACACCGACCAGACGGCCTGGAAGGTTGCGTTCTAGCCCCTGGGCGACGGCCATGAAGGCTGCGTGGGGGCCACCGTACCAGAGGGGCAGGCCGAAGCGTTGTGAGGAGCCCACAGCAATATCGGCACCCTGGTGACCGGGGGTGGTCAGTAGGGTCTGGGCTAGCAGGTCGGTGATGACGGTGACTAGGGCCCCGCGTTCCTTAGCGGCCTGAATGAGTGGCTCGATGTCGCGCACTTGGCCGTCTTGGCCGGGGTTAGAGATAATGACGCCGTAGAGGTCGCCTTCGGGCAGACCGTCAGCAAAGTCGGTGATGGTAAAGGGAATACCCAATGCTTCGGCACGGCCGCGGACGACTGAGAGGGTCTGGGGCAGGGCGCGGGCGTCGATAGCGAAGAAGCCCTTCTTGACTTTGCGGTTAGCACGGCGCATCATCACCGCAGCTTCTGCAACGGCGGTTGCTTCATCTAGAAGGGAGGCATTAGCGATGGGTAGACCGGTCAGCTCCATGACGGTGTTTTGAAAGTTTAGCAGAGCTTCGAGACGGCCTTGAGAAATTTCGGGCTGGTAAGGGGTATAGGAGGTGTACCAGCCCGGGTTTTCAAGTATGTTGCGGCGGATAACAGCCGGGGTGATGGCATCGTAGTAGCCTGCGCCAATCATCTGGTGCTTGACCTGATTGAGGGCTGCATAGGAGGCGATCTTACTCTGGGCCTCTAGCTCAGATAGTGGAGCGGGCAGATTGAGATCACCCTGTAGACGAATGGTGGGGGGAATGACCTCTTTGATGAGGGCGCCGAGGCTGTCATAGCCTAGGGCTGCTAGCATGGTTTCTTGGTCAGTTGAGCGGGGGCCAAGGTGACGGTCGAGGAATGACATATGAGGCTCCAAGGGTAGAGGGTAAACCTACCCACAGGGTGCCCTGTGGGGGTGCCCTCCCCGCTCTGTTATTACCTGAGAGTTTTGGTTCGCAGCTACCCATCACGCGTAGTAGCGGGCGCGAATTTTGCCCCTTCGGTGGGGGTTTGATGCCCCTCTCCAGAGTTGCCTAACTGAGCGGTACATGTGCCTGAGAGTTTCCCGGGGAGGATTTGCTCCTTCGGCGCCGGCGCTCGTGGTCCCTCAACCTCGAGTCTGCACGGTCTCTCCCGCGCCAGTTGTAACAGCTTTTATTTATAATACCCCTTATTGTGCCATACCTTACACACCTGGCGCCATATTGAGACGGGTTATCGTCCCAGCGATGCTAGAGCCAAGCACTTTCCTATCAGCATGACAAAGTGCCCCTAGCCTATAGAGGCCAGGGGCACTTGGGGTATCTATGTCAATAGATTCTAGATAGTTCTACTATGCGGCGTGCTTCTTGCTCTTAGTAATGAGAGTTATCAGCAGACCAAGGATTGAAGCACCAGCTAGCAGGGTCAGACCCAGGAAGTAGCTGTGAAGTTCTTCGTTGTAGGTTGCGCCCATAACCAGGGGAGGGAAGAAACCGCCGAAGGCACCTAGGGCACCCACGACACCTGCAACAGAACCCTGCATTTCAGGGGCAATGACCTGAGCCAACCAAGCAAACAGGCCACCGATACCGATACCTAGTGAACCGGCCAGTAGCAAGAAGAGGGTACCGTAGACGTACTCACCTTCAGGCTGGAAGGCAATCAGCATCGCGAGAATGGTTACCAGGATAAAGGAGGTAAGGCAGATGAGCTTGGGGCTGATGCGGTCAGCAAGAGAACCTGCAATAGGACGGGCAATAACAGCTACCAGAGCGAACCCAGCGGTACGGGTACCCGCATCCACTGCTTCCCAGCCGTAGACGTTACCCAGGTAGGTGGGCAGGTAGTTAGAGAAAGAAACGAAGGCACCGAAGCCGATGGCGCACAAAGCGGAGAACTGCCAGGTGGGGATCAGCTTTAGGGCTGCTGCAATCTTGGGCAGAAGAGGAGCAGACTTACCGGTGGGGCGCAGAGGAGATTCGCGCAGCAAGAGGTAGGAGAGCACTGCTGCCAGGCCAACAACGGCGGCCATCAGCAGGTGAAGGTTCCAGTAGCCCAACGCGTTGAAGAGGCGGGGGGTCAGGAATGCGTTCAGACCAGTACCAATCATACCGGCGCCGAAGACACCTGATGAGAAACCACGGCGGTGCTTCTCGTACCAGAGGTTAGTGAAGGGAGCACCCACTGCGAAAACAGTACCGGCCAGACCCAGCAGGAATGCAGAAACCATCAAGAAAGCAAAGCTATCTGAAAGCCCAGCGATACCGGTCAGTAGAACCAAGGGGGCAGATACACCTAGCACGATGGTAAACATGATGCGTCCGCCGAAGTTATCGGCCAAAGCACCTACCGGGATACGAGCCAAAGCACCAACGAGAATGGGGGTAGCAATCAGCAGGCTAACCTGACCGGGAGTGAGGTCAAATTCTTTTGCGTAGTAACCCTTTGCGAGGGGGCCTATCAGGGTCCAGGCCCAGAACCCAATGGTTGAGAAGATGGTAGCTAGAAGAAGGTTTTTGAGCTGATTCTTTTTCAGCTCCTGGGTGAGGTCTTGTGAAGGGGCAGTGTCAGCCGCAGCCGTAGAACCCATAATGTGTAGCTCCTGATGATATATCACGATTAATACTCAGTTACATGTAACCGAATCCAGTTATGACACTAACTCATTTACTGGCCCCATGGTATGCATGCTGGCGTAGCCCCTCTTACAGTCAAGCACCCTCTAAGGTAGGAAATATAGTATAATTTCCCCTATTTTCATTCCAGGGGCCCTTCTGCCTGAAAACAGCTCCAAACTAGCCTAGTTCATCCCAAATATTGGTATTAATCAAGAACGCCGAGCAGCTAGCGACTTCAAGTGAAAATCACCAAAACTGATTCCCCAGGATTATGACACTCGAAATCAGTGTTTATCTAAATAATCACATTAATTATTCAAACTGTTGCATACGCCCCCGCTTCGGCCACATCGCTATCTTCAGCAGAGCAGCTCCCCGTAAAGTACTGACTAGCTCATGCACATCATCAGGAGAGAAGAACAGAGAAATTACTACTTGTTCCGGTGAAGGTCATGCAAGGATACTTGCGTCACCGGGGCCGGGTGCAACATGCCCAGGGCAGGCTTGCCGCTTTTGAACCGAAAGAGCTCCACAAAACCGTGGCGGGCATACAATGACGCTGAGCGGTAGGTAGATGCCTCCAAATAGGCAGGAACCTGCTCTAGGCGCTCACAGCGGTAATCCAGCAGGTGGGAGCCGATGCCGTGACCGCGGGCGTCCTCGTGCACACCGATGGTGTAGAGGTACCAGTGGGCGAATCTGGGGCGCTTGGCTAGCAGCCGGAACTCGGTGAAAGCGGCACGAATCAGCCCCTTCCCTAGCACCTTGTAGTAATCAGGGAGAGCCTTGAGGTCAGCCAGCAGGTTGCCCTTCTGCGCCTGGGGTGAGAGCCAGAGAGCAGCCCCCAGCACCTTGCCGTCTTCGGTAACAGCGATATCAATGGTGCCTTTAGGGCCGTAGGTGGTGCGTATCTGAAAATCGAAAAGACCTCGGACGGTTTCGGTGCGGCCATCCCCGCCCATGGCCTTACTCATAACAGGGTCATATTCAAAGGCGTTGGTGAGTGCCTCAATGACGCCGGGGTAATCAGCTTCGGTAGCTTCACGCACGGTAAAGTTGTAGGTCTGCTCGGGCATAGAATCCTCCTGGGTACGGTTTACTTCTCAAGGGTACCTGGTCAGTTAGGGGCGGGCTAGGAGGCCTGTGCGATTGGGCTTTATCTTTAGGCTGGATGGGTTGCGGTGATGAAGTCAGTACCGGCGGCTACGTCGCTAAGGGCCTTGGTTATTGTCAGGCCTGTTACGGAGTTCTTTTCGTTGGTGATCACTAGCGGAGTGGTGGCGGTGTAGCCTGCGGCTTTGACCTGGTCTAGATTGAATTCAACCAGCACCTGGCCGCGGGTGACTTTCTCGCCCTTCTTGACCTTAGGTTCAAAGAATTTGCCGTCTAGTTCTACGGTATCGAAGCCCACGTGAATCAGTACCTCTAGGCCTTCTGTGGTACGAATGCCGAAGGCGTGGCCGGTGGGGAAGGCTAGGGTTATTTCACCGTCTGCTGGTGCTACCACCTGGCCTGTTGTGGGTTCGATTGCGGCGCCGGGGCCTAGGGCACCCGATGAGAAGGTGGGGTCGCTGACTTTGGCTAGTTCAATGACGGTGCCGTCCATGTGGGCGGTCAGAGCGGAGGTCTCTAGAACGGTGGTTTCCAGAGCGGACGCTGCGGCGGAGGCAGATGCTGGGGACTGGGCAGGGTCAGGTGTTGGGGACTGGGCGGTCTTGCTGTTGCCGAAGAGCCTTTTGAAGAAGCCTGCCATGGTTCTCACCTCATAGTAGATTGGGGGTGCGCTGTGTGCGGGGTTGCCACCAGCCTACCATCGCCTATCACTTCCCCACCGTTCAAGAGAGCGGCAGCTAGGGGCTGCAGAGAGTCAGGGCGGCACCCACTGCCAGATGGTCAGAGTTCCCCACACGGCGGTAGGTCACTTCTTCACCGCCAGCAGGTGGGCCCTGCATCACTATCACGCGGTCAATGGGCGATTTCATTCCTAGCACTCCGTCTGCAGGCCAGGTGCCCTCTACCTGGTCAGTGGCCAAGGCGGCGTCCACCCCCAGCAGTGAGCCAGCCCCCGCATAGCTGGCTAAGCTGCCGTGCAGCAGGGTCGCGTTGAAGTCACCGGCTATCAGGTCGAGGCTCCCCTCGTCGCGGGCCAGCCGGTCAATCGTAGCGAGATCTTCACGCCACTGCTGCATGTAGATAGGGACAGGCGGGGCGGTATGCACCGCCAGTAGCTGGGGCTGCCCGCTGGCCTGGTTTTCAGGAGTCAGCAGAAGGGCCCCGAATGTCATGGGCACTTCCTGCGCGGTGTAGGAGCCCAGCCTGTCGCTCACCAGGGTCAGGGTTGGGGCAATATGGGGCTTTTGGCTCGTGGAGGCAAAGACCTGGTAGCCCGGTACCCCGTCAGCTAGAGCGGGCGTGTCGGGTGAAACTTCGGGGAGCACCAGAAAATCCGGTTGATCAGCCAGTAGCCGGGCCAGGCCCTGGTCGGTGAGGGTGTCGAGGGCGTTATAGGTGGTGACCCGGTAGATCTGCATATTGGCGCAGCCGATGGCGAGCACCCCGCGTGCCTGATATCGCATAGACCCATAGGGGTCAATCACCGCCAGAAGGCTAGAAGCGGCACAGGCTAGTGCCGTCAGCCCGGCGAGGTAGCGGGTGATTGTGCTGGTTCTAGAGCGCAGGGCAACCAGCAGGGCCACTATCAGGACGCCCGCCCCGGCAACCGCAAGCAAAGTGGGGAAGGCAACGGCCTGGGCAATGACCAGGCGGGTGGTCAGCCAGGCTATGACCGGGTGGCCCGGCCATAGCAGGATAGCTAGCCAGGTCAGAAAACCTACCAACAGCAGGCACCAGAGCACACGAAACAGAGTCTTACCCATGACCCCAGCCTAACTAAAACCAGCAGGCAGGGGAAGAGATGGGCGGTGGCGTCCGTCCTTTATGCCCCCCGGCAAGGCCGGCCGCTGCCTTAGATGTAAGGCGGTGTTTCTTAAAAGCCGCAAGGGCGGCAACCCGTGATGGGTGCCGCCCTTGCGCCAAAGATAAGAAAAGTAAGAAACTTACTTGAGGGTGACGGTTGCGCCAGCGCCTTCGAGAGCTTCCTTAGCCTTCTCTGCGTCTTCCTTGGAAACGCCTTCGAGAACGGGCTTGGGAGCGCCGTCAACGAGGTCCTTAGCTTCCTTCAGACCCAGTGAGGTGAGGGCGCGAACTTCCTTAATAACGCCGATCTTCTTGTCGCCAGCTGATTCGAGGATAACGTCGAATTCTGACTGCTCTTCAGCAGAACCAGCGTCGCCACCGGCAGCACCAGCAACAGCAACGGGAGCGGCTGCGGTTACGTCGAATTCTTCTTCGAATGCCTTAACGAATTCGGAAACCTCAACGAGTGACAGTTCCTTGAATGCTTCAATGAGTTCTTCGATTGAAAGCTTAGCCATGAGATTGGCTCCTTCTTTGATTCTCTTGCAAGCCTCAGTATTTCAGCCTGCGAGCTTGAAAATTGTGGGGTGGCCGTAAGGCCAAAGTCTGTGCGGTGGGCAGCTTCGAGGCGATTACTCGGCCTCGGGTGCTGCGCCTTCCTGCTCTTCGAGCTTGATACGCAGAGCGTCAACGGTGCGAGCAACCTTTGCGATTGCGCCCTTTGCGCCGCCTGCGACCTTTGCAAGAAGTACCTCGCGTGATTCGAGGCTTGCAAACTTGTTGATGCCAGCTTCGTCGAGAGCTTCGCCCTCGAAGTAACCGCTCTTAACGATCAGCTGGGGGTTAGCCTTGGCAAAGTCACGCAGACCCTTCGCAGCATCAATGAAGTCGCCCTTGATGAATGCGATTGCGCTGGGGCCGTGGAGCTGACCATCGAATGCTTCGATGCCAACTTCCTTAGCCGCGATAGCGGTCAGAGTGTTCTTTACCACGGCGTACTCGGTCTCAGCACCCAGTGCACGACGAAGTTCCTTCATCTGTGCAACGGTGAGACCACGGTACTCGGTGAGAATTACGCCGTTTGAGGATTCAAGGAGTTCCTTGATCTCAGAGACGGCAGCAATCTTATCCTGTGTTGCCATGGTGTTCCTTCCAGTTCTTATCCCGCCAGGCCAACAAAAAATGCCCCGACGCGCAGGCATCGAGGCATAATACAAGCTCAGTGAAACTGGTTTGTATTCTTTTATCGGCACCTACGCAGGTGGGCTGGTTAGCCCTTATCGTGCCTGTAAAAGGCACAGACCGGCGGTCTTTGGTTACTTCATCTAACCACGGTTAGCTGGGCCCTGGCAAGTTAAAACCGGGGTTAAGGGTGATTAATCACTTAAATTGGGAGGGGTATTGTGGGAAAGGTGAAGGCCTGACAAGTTCAGTGCCAGGCTGCGCCCGCAAATTCTAGACCCGGGCGTCCGCCTCCCCCTAGCCGCTGCGCTAATCTCACAGCTAAAAAGCAGGCTCCGCACGCAACGGAGCCTGCCAAAAACTATTTTTTCTGGAGTTTTAGAAACTGCCAAATCAGCACAAGAATACTGATGACGATAACCAACAGTGAGAGACCGTGCCAAGCAATAATCCACGAAGATGCTTGATGATAAGGCTCGCCTGACTCTTCCCAGTTTCTATATTCCAGGCCAGCAACTATGAGTGATACGACGCCAAGCCCAGCAATCGAGGCTGGTATCCACCATTTATTCTGTACCCGTTTATTCATGTATTTCACCAATTAAAAAGAACATCTTTACTTCTTTTCTCCAAGAAACCAAACTCCTTAATGAGAGTGGTTAGCAATTATCCTATAGCGGGAGCACCGGAAAGACCAGAGATAATACGCATCTGGAACAAAGAGAGTACTTAGGTACTTTTCTTTAAACTGAAAAAGGCAGGCTCCCCGCGTATGAGACGCGGTGAGCCTGCTGATTTAGCCCTGGGGGCTACATCTAACCGGGGAAGTCTAAGAAAACTTAGGCTACGGTTGAGGGGTCAACGGGAACGCCAGGACCGAAGGTGGTGGCGATAGTTGCCTTGGAGATGTAGCGGCCCTTAGAAGATGAGGGCTTGAGACGGTTAACCTCTTCAAGAGCTGCTTCGAAGTTCTCGGTCAGCTGCTGCTCGGTGAAGGAAGCCTTACCGATGATGAAGTGCAGGTTTGAGTTGCGGTCAACGCGGAAGTCAATCTTACCGCCCTTGATGTCTGCAACAGCCTTAGCAACGTCCATGGTGACGGTACCGGTCTTGGGGTTGGGCATGAGGTTACGGGGACCCAGAACCTTACCCAGACGGCCAACCTTGCCCATCATGTCGGGGGTTGCAACTGCTGCGTCGAAGTCTACCCAGCCGCCAGCGATCTTTGCGATCAGGTCGTCTGAGCCAACGAAGTCAGCGCCAGCTGCTTCTGCTGCTTCAGCCTTTTCGCCTGCTGCGATTACTACAACGCGGGCGGTCTTACCGGTGCCGTTGGGCAGGTTGACTGTACCGCGTACCATCTGGTCTGCCTTGCGGGGGTCAACGCCCAGTCGCAGTGCGACCTCAACGGTTGAGTGGGGCTTGTCTGCTGCGATTTCCTTTGCTACTGCAATAGCCTCGGCGGGTGCGTAGAGCTTGTCCGCTTCAATCTTGGCTACAGCTGCCTGGTACGCCTTGCTGCGCTTTGCCATCTGCTTTTCTCCTTTGCAGGTGTGGTCTTTGATGAGCCGCGCTCGGCTCTGCCACATGCCTCCCAGACGTGGGAGACTCTAACAATTGTCTTAGGTGAGGTGTGAACCTCGGTTCCCCGCGGTAGGCGGGGTGGAAGGGTCTTAGCCTTCGACGGTGATGCCCATGGAGCGGGCGGTGCCGGCGATGATCTTCGCTGCGGCGTCGATGTCGTTAGCGTTGAGGTCTTCCATCTTGGTCTGCGCGATTTCCTTGACCTGGTCCAGGGTCAGTGAGCCGACCTTGTTGGTGTGGGGAACGCCAGAACCCTTAGCAACGCCAGCTGCCTTCTTGATGAGCTGTGCTGCAGGAGGGGTCTTGGTGATGAAGGTGAAGGAGCGGTCCTCGTAGACGGTGATTTCTACGGGGATGATGTTGCCGCGCTGGGATTCAGTGGCTGCGTTGTAAGCCTTGCAGAATTCCATGATGTTGACGCCTTGCGCACCGAGTGCGGGGCCAACGGGGGGCGCGGGGTTAGCGGCGCCTGCCTGGATCTGCAGCTTGATGAGGCCGGTGACCTTCTTCTTGGGAGCCATTTGTGTTTGGTCCTTTTCTTAGCTGGTGGGCCGGAGCACAGGAGTATGCACCGGGCGGTGGTGCTGCCATGGCGGCGGCTGCACCCTGTAGGGACGCACCGGCGTGGGTGCGCACATACAGTTTTCTATCTTAGTACGGTCTGAGCCTTAAAGCTATTGCGGGGCGGACGTCAGCAGCTGGGTGTTTGCTCACAGGATGGGCAGGTGCGGGGTCAGCTCGCTTGCGCCCCAGCTCAATTCCCCGCATTTGTTCTGGTTTACCCGCAACTAGTTGCGGGTAAACCAGAACAAATGCGGATAAATCTAGGCACCCACCCCTGGTTTCCATGGAGACACACAAAAAGGCCGCCCCACATGAAGCGGGGCGGCCCTCAACCAGACTAGCTGGTTCTACATCTTGGTGACCTGAGAGAAGTTCAGGGTTACAGGGGTTTCACGTTCAAAGACGGAAATCAGCACAACCATTGAAGAAGCTGCGGCGTTGATTTCTGAGATGGTGGCAGGCATGCCCTCGAAGGGGCCTTCCTTAACGGTGACGGCCTCACCAATCTCAAAACCGGTTTCAACAGCGGGGGCAACCTTGGGTGCGGCACCTGCTTCTGCCTGCTCAGCCTCAAAGACAGGAGCTAGCATGTCGACAACCTCATCCAGGCGCAGGGGAACCGGGTTGTAGGCGTCCTGCCCAACAAAGCCGGTCACACCGGGGGTGTGGCGCACAACGCCCCAGCTCTCGTCGGTCAGATTCATACGCACCAGAGCGTAGCCGGGCACGCGCACGCGGCGTACCAGCTTCTTGGTGGTGTTCTTAACTTCCATGACCTCTTCCATGGGAACCTGAACCTCGAAGATGTCATCTTCAGCGTTCAGGGTCTGGGCACGGGATTCGAGGTTGGTCTTAACCTTGTTTTCGTAGCCAGCGTAGGTGTGGATAACGAACCATTCACCCTCCTGGCGGCGCAGCTTAGCCTTGAACTCTTCGAGCGGGTCAACAGCGGGCTCACCGGCCTCTTCAGCTTCGGTGACTTCTTCAGCAACCTCAGCGGCCGCTACTTCAACAGCCTCATGGCCCTCTTCGATTGCCTGCTCTGCAGGTTCTACAACCTCTTCAGTTTCGGGATGCTGTTCCTGCTCGGTCACGCTTTCCTGCTTTCGTCAATGGGGTTTACTTGAAGGCACATAAGCCTTACATACACAAAAGATTCTACGGGTTAGGTCGCTATCGTCCTAGCTTCGTTACTTCTAGTTGATACCGTTACCAAAAATCCAGAAGGCTCCCTGACCGAAAACGTAATCTAGGCCCGAGATGAAGAGCATCATAAAAGCAACGAAGAAAAGAACAATAATCACATACTGCACCAGTTCTTTACCGGTGGGGGTAGTGACTTTTTTGAGTTCTGCGATAACTTCGCGTAAGAACTGGAAAATACGACCAAAGAAGCCTAGCTTCTGCTGTGCGCCTACTTCTTCAGAATCGGCGGTCCTGGCGGCGATTGATTTAGCCATAATAGGCCCGCCCCTTTCTAGACTCATCATGAACATGAATGTTCGATTGACAAATAAACCTGTGAGGCTTGAAGCAGGGCGGACAGGACTCGAACCTGCAACCTGCGGTTTTGGAGACCGCTGCTCTACCAATTGAGCCACCGCCCTTTGAAGGTTACCCCTTCAAGGAGGTCTGAACCCCTTACAGGCACAAACCTAAAGCTGTTCGGTTGCGAACAACGTTACCTACTGTAGAACATATTTTTTACTTTGGCAATTTGATGCGCGCTCGCCCCTCCCGCCTTATCATTTATAGGATAGGTAACTAAAGGGCGCACCGGCGTCCGCACCCCTTTGCCCCAACTGAACGGTCCTGCCAACAGGACGGAAGCGAGAACCTCCCCATGACTGCCCGCGTATCCCGCCGTATTGGCGCTATCGCCCCCTCAGCCACCCTCGTTGTTGACGCTAAAGCTAAGGCCCTTAAGGCACAAGGACGCCCAGTCATCGGCTTTGGTGCAGGTGAACCCGATTTCCCCACCCCCGACTACATCGTAGAAGCCGCCCACAAGGCCCTAGAAGATCCCACCAACTTCCGCTATACCCCGGCAGCAGGCCTTCCGGCCCTACGCGAAGCCATCGCCCAGAAAACCAAGCGCGACTCAGGAATCGACGTTGACGCCTCCCAGGTCATCGTAACCAACGGCGGCAAGCAGGCCGTCTACCAGGCCTTTGCCACCGTCATTGATGAGGGCGACGATGTGCTCCTACCCGCCCCCTACTGGACCACCTACCCCGAAGCCATCCGCCTTGCAGGCGGTAACCCCATCGAGGTTTTCGCCGGAGCCGACCAGGAATACAAGGTCACCCCCGAGACGCTAGAGGCAGCCTACACCCCTGCCACCAAGGCCCTCATTTTTGTGTCCCCTTCTAACCCCACCGGTGCTGTCTACACCCCCGAAGAAACCAAGGCAATCGGTGAATGGGCCCTTGAAAAGGGCGTCATCGTGCTCACTGACGAAATCTACGAGCACCTGACCTACGACGGGGTTCCCTTCACCTCCATCGTCAAGGCTGTACCGGCTCTGGCGGAAAACACCGTTATTCTCAACGGTGTTGCCAAAACCTACGCCATGACCGGCTGGCGCGTAGGCTGGATGATCGCCCCCGCAGACATCACCAAGGCAGCAACCAACCTGCAGTCCCACATGACCTCTAACGTCAACAATATGGCCCAGATGGCCGCCCTTAAAGCCGTCTCTGGCCCCCTAGACGCTGTCAAGCAGATGCACCAGGCCTTCGACCGCCGGCGCAAGATTATCGTGGAAGGGCTCAACGCTATTGAAGGTGTGCACTGCCCCACCCCCAAGGGTGCCTTCTACGCCTACCCCGACGTCACCGGCCTACTCGGTAAAACCATTGCAGGTAAGACTCCGCAGACTTCTGCTGAACTTGCCGAAATTATCCTCGAAGAGGCCGAAGTAGCGGTTGTACCCGGTGAGGCCTTTGGCCCCTCTGGCTACCTGCGTCTCTCCTACGCTCTGGGCGATGATGATTTGGCTGAGGGCCTTGCCCGCATGCAGAAACTGCTAGCCACCGCCAAATAGTTTTCAGCTTATAGAAACAGCAGGACGCTCCCTCGTAGCTACTACGTGGGAGCGTTCTTTATGTGCGCCCCACTACCCAACACAACCCCTCTTTACTACAATAGAAACCAACAAAGACCCAGGCTTTGGACGGCCCAAACGGGCAGAAATCCAACTGGGTCATTACCCTCATTCCTCACCAGGAATAACACAAGGAGTTTCTCCATGAAGATTGGTCTGCTTACCTCCGGCGGCGACTGCCCCGGCCTGAACGCTGTGATTCGGGGCGCTGTGCTCAATGGCGTCAAGACCTACGGCGACGAGTTCATCGGCTTCCGTGACGGCTGGCGCGGCGTCGTTGACGGCGACTTCATGGATCTGCCCCGCACCAAGGTTCGCGGCCTAGCCCGCACCGGGGGCACCATTCTAGGTACCTCCCGCACCAACCCCTTTGATGGGCCTAAAGGCGGTGCCGAAAACATTGAAATCATGATGGAACGCAACGGCATCGACGCCATTGTCGCCATCGGCGGTGAGGGCACCCTAGCAGGCGCTAAGCGCCTGGCGGACGCAGGTCTGCCCGTGGTCGGCGTACCCAAGACCATCGACAATGACCTCCAGGCCACTGACTACACTTTCGGCTTCGACACCGCGGTCTCTATCGCAACCGATGCCCTAGACCGCCTACGCACTACCGGGGAGTCCCACCACCGCGCCATGGTCGCTGAAGTCATGGGCCGCCATGTGGGCTGGATAGCCCTGCACTCCGGCATGTCCGGTGGCGCCCACGCTATTCTGATTCCAGAGGTTAAGGTCTCCATGGAGGAAGTCTCAGGCTGGGTCAAAGAAGTTCACGACCGCGGCCGCTCGCCCCTGGTGGTAGTGGCCGAGGGTTTTATCCCGGAGGGCTTTGACGATGTGATGGCAGGTAAGGGCCAGGAGAAGGACGGCCGCCCCCGCCTAGGCGGTATCGGCGACTGGGTTGCCCAGGAGATTGAGCGCATCACCGGTATCGAAACCCGCAACACCACCCTAGGCCATATCCAGCGCGGCGGCGCCCCCACCGGCTTTGACCGAGTGCTCTCCACCCGCCTGGGTATTCAGGTGGTCGATATGATTCACGATAAAGAATGGGGCAAGATGGTCGCTCTGCAGGGCACCGAAATCAAGCGCGTTGACTTCGCTGAGGCCCTGAACGGCCTAAAAACCGTGCCGGTGCACCGCTACGAAGAAGCTAAGGTTCTCTTCGGACGCTAGGCCCTAGAGGTATAAGAAGTGGTTCTCCTCCCCGTCGGGGGAGGAGAACCACTTCTTTAGTGTCATCAGTTTTGTGCGCCTTATACGCCCTGTAGGGCAATAACTACTGGGAGGGTTAGGATGAGCAGGAAGAAGGCCACTGCCCAGCCCCATGTGCGGGCCAAGAGACTTAGCCCAAGGCCAAGAAGACCCAGCAGGGGTGCAAGAGCCCAGCTATAGCTGGTAGCAAGCCCTCCATAGATAAAGGCAAGGGCACCAGCCAGAAACATAGGGGCAGCAAGCAGATTAAATTTTTTCCAGCGTGGGGAAGAAAATACCCCCCAGCGATTACCAACCACATAAGATATCATCTCCACTACCCTTTCTAGAAAAACGGATTAGGAACAAAAACTTGCCTAATAGCAATTGCTTTAGCCTTCACCCAGCCTGAGTACTTATTCAGCTGTAAGTCGACTGTAATCAAAGCAACTAAGTGACGGTCACAGGCTTTATTGAAATAACCGTTCGCTGCATAACACAGGTCATGAGTGCGACATCGCGTGTCGAGCAAATCAATCGGATCATCAGGGCCACTCACCCCTGGCCCACACCAATTCCCATGAACTGGAAAGCCGATTTGAAGATTATGTCCGGCAAGAGCAGGAAAAGCTCCCCCTCCGAGACGAGTTGATACTCCCTGATTATACGAAATGGCTTATAGTAAAACGACTTCATTCACGCCATCCACCCGCGCTCTGTCAACATCGAAATATTCAATATTGCCAAATGAATCAAGCACAGCGTATTCTAAAAGCTTCTCTGCCAGCATCTCGCTATCATACGAATCTCCAGGAGAAGTAACAGCATTTGCTGGGGCCATTAGGCCGAACGAAATAGCAATTACTAGAGATACTAGAAAACCACAAACCCGATTAAACATCACGACTCCCTGAATTGAAAAAAATTTTCGTTATATCAGCACTAAGCCTGTAAGAAGAATTTTTACATGATAAACGTTACATGTAAAGAGCCTGAGAAAATATTTGGGTAGCAGAACCCAACCAGTCCCACCTACCACCGAAGCTTGGTTCCACCATTACGGTTTCATCAGCTACTGGAATACCTAGGTCAACGGTTTCTGTCACACGAAGCTCAGCGGTTGGGTAGGTGGCGGTATCGATGGTAGTGGAGGTGAAGTAAAAATCGCGGCGGCTACCAGCGGTGATAATACTAGCGACATCAACGGTGAACCGGGCAGACTCAGGACAGAACCCTCCTGCCCAAGTATCCTGCACCTAGACTGTGCAGACTCTTATACACTTTCAGAGGCTCCTATTTTTCGGGGCCCTAACTACGCAAAAAATCCCCCATGTTCCGGCGCCCGGCCACCTGGCCAGCGTCCGGAGCAACAATGATGGTCTGGGCGGCGGCGTACTGGCTAGTTGCGGGGTTGCCCTCGGCGTCCGTATCTCCCCCATCTACCACGCGCAGGGTGGCGGCCGGGTCAACCGACCGTTTGAGCAGAGCCAGGGCAATAGGCCCAGCCTCATGGTGCAGGGCCACCGATGTCACAGTACCCACCTTCTTCTCACCGGCCAGCACGGCAGAACCGGCAGCGGGCAGGGTATGCTCGGAGCCGTCCAGGTCGAGGAAAGTCAGGCGGCGGGGAGGGTGACCCAGGTTATGCACGCGGGCCACAGTCTCCTGGCCCTTGTAGCAGCCCTTCTCCAAATGCACAGCGGTGCGCAGCAAATCTAGTTCATGGGGGATGGTTTTCTCATCAGAGTCCACACCCACGCGCGGCCGCCAGGCCTCAATGCGCAGGGCCTCAGCAGCCCAGGAACCTGCCAGTTTAGCGCCCTCCACCGCATCAAGTAAGCGGTGGGCTGGCACAATGGTCAGGTAACGGTGGTAGGCAGAGCCCGGGTGCTGCTCTTCCCCAACGGACGCGTAAGTGTAGCCACCGGTGGCGATACCGGCCCCCCAGGGGTCAGCCCAGATAATACCGCCTGCAAGCAGGGCGCTGGCACCCTCAGCCTCACGCGGGTCCAGAGTGGAACCCAGCACAGCGTGAGTTTCGGTGCGGTCAGTAATCTCAACGCGCAGCATAAACTTCATACGGTTCAGATAGTTAACCAGGGGCGCTGCCTGCTCACCTTCGGTTATCAGCCAAACTGCGCCGTCCTTCTCAACGGCAAAGGCAGCAAATTCGATACGCCCCTGAGGGGTCAGCAGAAGAAGCTCAGTGGAATCACCCTCCCCCAGTTGCGTGAGCACCTGGCTAGAGAGGGTGGTCAGCCAGCTCAGGCGGTCTTCACCCACAACCGTCACCACCCCCAGGTTGGAGTGATCCACCAGCGTGAACTGGGCACGGCGGGCTAGTGCCCGCTGCTCAGCTACAGGGTCACCGTAGTGGGCTGCAACCCCCTTATCTGCCCCAGAAGCCGCAAAAGCACCCGGGCGAGATAAGAGGGGGCTACGATAGCCGGTCACTACTGGTCACCTGCAAAATCTTCGCCACCGAACATCGTGGTCCCCAAATCGTCACCACTCATAGAGGAAGTCTTACGCAGCTCAGCAGAGGCGTGCTTCTCCAGCTTTCGGGTTTCAGGGTTAGCGGTCTCCCAGTCCCACATCAGGTTGCCGTTGACCAAGCCCCAGAGACGCACAGAACCGGCGTAGTCCTTGGTGATGTCATCCTTGAGCATATTGCCGGTCTGCATGCGCACCACCGGGCCCTTAATCATGCCCACATAGTTTTCAGTCAGGCCGCCGGGGTGGGCGATAGTAGCAAGCAGGTTGAAGCCGCCGTCCTCATTCCGCAGGGACTCCACCGACTCAGCGTCCTGGTGGACAGGAACTATGTCAGCAGGCACCAAGCCAGGGCCCACATCGCCGTCTACCTGGGTGCGGTCAATCTGCCAGAAGCCAGTTTCTACAGTAAGGGGGCGCAGCTTTTGGCCCTGGTCATCGAGCAGGAAGCTCTCGGCGCGGTATTCGATGAAGGGTAGGCCATCTTGGCTGAAGGTAATAATCTGCCCGAAAGGGGTTGACTCTGAGCCCTCGTACCAGAGGGAGCCAATGCCCTCCCAGGTGCCCAGCAGCCAGGAGAAGGGCACAAGTTCGGGGGTGAGGTTGGTAGGAATTTCAATAGCCATACACACCATTGTAGTCGGCAAGCCAACCTGAGGAGAGGGGCAGGTATGAGCAGTGAGGGCACCCCTCTGACGACTTACCTTAGGTGCCCGAAATATAAAGAAAACCGGCCCTCGCGCAACAATGCGCGGGGCCGGTGCTATAAGCCTGTGGGTTGCTTACTTCTGGCCGCGGAAGAGACCGGTGAGCACGAAACCGATGCAGGTGAAGATCGCCAGACCTGCCAGGCCCAGAAGGACAAGAAAGAAAATTTCAAGTGCAAGAATACTCATACCGCTACACTACCACGCGAGTGAGGAAAGTCGCACACACATAGGCGATAACACCAATCAGCGCCACAGGCGTTACACCCAGAGTAATAGCGCCACGACGAGGCCCCTCGGTGGGGCCTGCTGATACAACACGGATACCAATCAAGGTCAGTAGCAAGCCAACACCCAGACCAATGGTGACAACGGGGTAGGTAGTCTCAAGATCCCTGGCCACAATTGCTAAACCAACCCAACCTGCAACAGACACCGAGGCAAGCACACCCGAAACGCAACTAATCACAGACTCCAGCCGCCCCACAGCTCCCTCACCACGGGCAAGTTCCACCATAAAGCTGGCAACTACCCCCACCGCTGCAATAGCAGGCAGAAAAGCCAGAGGAGCATGGCCAGGGTTCAGCCAAGAATAGAGCAGGGAGGCCACCCCAGAAAGCAGAACAATGACAGAGTGAGAGGTAATACGGCGGCGCCCCCGCAACTCTGCAATACCGGTAGAGGCAGGCCAGCCACCGGCAATCAAGAGTACGGCCCCCAGCCCAGCCAAGGCAGCTGCATCAGGTGAGATAGCTGCGGTGATGACCAACGCAATGAGGGTGATGAGTGCAGAAAGAGCTACCAGGGCGTAGCGGGAACGGGGTGTGGCCCCGATTCGCCCCAGGGGGCCTTCATAGACGGCTTTACGTTGGGCGCGTCGGAGCTTGGTAAGCTCAGGAACGAAGGTGCGGATAGCTCTGTTCTGGGTGGGGTCTTTAGTAGTCACTCTTGGGTTTCATCTCGCTGTGTGGGGTGCCCGGGTGCGGGCGGCGGCATCCTTCTTATCTTCCCGTATTATGAGTCTTTTTATCAACGTCTGTGCCCTGCGTTTTATACTGGTGCTTGAGTTGACCTGTTCTAGGAGTGTGTGAGCGTGCTGCATATTGTCGTATTGAGTGATTCTGCGACCGATGGCTCCGATGTCACTCAGTCGCTGGGGTTATTGGCTCACCAGCTATCAGCCTTGCCTTTGAGTGCGTCTGCTTCCATGGTGCAGGCCCTGGGCCCTGATGTGGTTTTGGTTGATGCTCGTGAGCAGTTAGTTGCGGCCCGTAATTGTGCCCAGCTGTTGAAAAGTTCTGGTTGTGCCACACCGCTATTGATGGTGCTGACAGAGGGCGGCATGGCCGCCGTTGCGCCGCATTGGATGGTGGATGACATTGCGCTTGAGTCGGTAGGCCCAGCTGAGCTTGAGGCTCGATTGCGGCTTTTAGCCTCCCAAGTAGCTGAGGACTCAGAACCAGAGAACACAGTGATTCGGGCCGGGGCTGTCATGGTAGATGAGGCCTCCTATTCTGCCCGTCTGCAAGGGGCACCCTTGAACCTGACCTATAAAGAGTTTGAGTTACTGAAGTTTTTGGTGCAGCACCCGGGCCGGGTCTTTACGCGCGCCCAGTTGCTCTCTGAGGTGTGGGGCTATGACTACTACGGTGGCACTCGCACCGTTGATGTGCATATTCGCCGTCTGCGGTCGAAATTGGGCCCTGATCATGAACAGTTGATTACAACTGTGCGCAATGTTGGGTATAGCTTCAATTCAGCCCGCTCTGATTCCCGGTAGGCTTGTATAGTAGCTGTGATGTCTTCAGGAGGCGCGCGTGGTGTGTAAGATTATTTCGCCTAAGGTTTCAGCTGCTCTAATAGCTGATTTTGAGCAGTTAGCTGAGCGAACCCACCAGCAGGACGGCGCAGCCCCTTTTTCTGAGCAGACTTTTGTTGAACTGCGTAAAGCAGCCCAAGGTGCGGACGCCAGCATACAGCTTTTTGAGGCCCGGCTAGGTACTGAGCCGGTAGGGTTCGCTGCCCTAGTGCGTGAAGGTGAGCTGTGGGTACTTGAGGCTGCAGTTACCCCTGCTGCCCGCAACCGGGGTATCGGTTCCGCCCTGATTCGTGCTGCTGTTGAGGCTACCGGCGATGAGCCGCTCCGGGCCTGGGTGCACGGGGGCTCTGATGAGTTTAGCCCTGCTGTGCAGGCAGCTACACACCTGGCCAATAAGCTAGGGTTGCACCCCACCCGCGAACTCTACAAGCTGGGTCTGGCCCTGACCGAGCAGGTGCGGGCAGGCGTCCGCGCAGCAGCCCAGAACCGCCCCCTCCCCCCTGGCTTGACTCTGAGTACTTACACCCCGGACCAGGCTGAAGCCTGGGTACAGGTCAATGCCCAAGCTTTTGCCCACCACCCCGAACAGGGGCGGCTAACCCTCGATGACCTTAAGGTACGCACCGATTCTGACTGGTTCCGCCCCGAAGGCTTCTTCCTGGCTCAGGAGGGCAAGGGGCAACTAGCAGGCTTCCACTGGACCAAAATCCCCACAGCACAAGGCCAACACCCCGAAGGTGAAATCTATGCCCTCGGCATCTCACCCACCTGGCAGGGCCGAGGCCTAGGTAAAGCCCTCACTCTAGCCGGCATGGCCTACCTAGCTGAAGCCACCACCCAAGAGGGCACCCCACTTGACCGTATTGTGCTCTATGTTGATGCCGACAATACCACTGCTGTAGACCTCTACCGCTCCCTTGGGTTTACCCCCCTCACCATCGACCGACAATTTGCCCCTACCCACCCTTAATCTTCACCCCGCCCCCTTGCATTGAAAGGCAACCCCCTTGATTAACCTCCCTGCTGGGACCCCAACCCACCACCACGTCCACGGTCACGGCCACATCAAGAAAATTGAACGCCCAGAAACCCGCGTAGACCGCATTGACATCGGCAAAAAAATCAAACAACCCAACCTTGAGGGCGACTTCAGCGCAGACCGCTTTCTCGACCGCGAAATCAGCTGGCTAGACTTCAACACCCGCGTGCTCGAACTCGCTGAAGACCCAAACCTCTACCTACTCGAGCGTCTAAACTTCCTCTCCATCGTCACCAGTAACCTAGACGAATTCTTCATGGTGCGTGTAGCTGGCCTCAAGCGCCGTATTGCCACCGGTATCGCTGTTCCCTCAGCAGCAGGACTCGCCCCCGAAGAGCAGATGGAAAAAATAGCTGAAGTCGCCCACGCCCTACAAGAGCGCCAGTACCGTGTCTTCCACGAACAGGTCTACCCCGAACTGGAAAAAGAAAATATCCGCATTGTCGGCTGGGAAGACCTCACCTCCGTAGAGCAAGAGCGACTCTCCCGTTTCTTCCGCTCCCAACTCTTCCCCGTGCTCACTCCCCTAGCAGTTGACCCAGCTCACCCCTTCCCCTACATCTCTGGCCTATCGCTAAACCTGGCCGTGATTGTGCGCAACCCCCAGACCGACAAAGAACTCTTCGCCCGCGTCAAAGTACCCGAAGCCATCGAGCGCATGGTAGCAGTAGACGGCGCCCGCTCCGTCAAAGCCTCCTCAGGGGAAGTACGCTTCATCCCCCTTGAAGTCATCATCGCCGAACACCTAGAGGCACTCTTCCCCGGCATGGAAGTCGTTGAACACCACGCCTTCCGCATCACCCGTAACGAAGACCTAGAAGTTGAAGAGGACGACGCCGAAAACCTCCTCAAAGCCCTGGAAACCGAGCTACTACGCCGCCGCTTTGGCCCCCCGGTGCGACTAGAAGTTGAAGACACCATCAACCCCGAAATCCTTGAGCTGCTCGTCTCCCGGCTCCGTATTGATGAACACGAAGTCTACAAGCTCCCCGCCCCCCTTGATCTTCGAGGCCTCTCTGACATCGCCAAAACCAACCGGCCAGCCCTGAAATACCCCAAGCACATCGCCCACACCTCCCGCTGGCTCAACGCCAACGAGACCTCAAAGGCAGCAGATGTTTTCACAGCAACCCGCTACCACGACGTCCTGCTACACCACCCCTACGATTCCTTCGCCACCAGTGTGCAGGCCCTACTAGAGCAGGCAGCAGCCGACCCAGCCGTCCTAGCTATCAAGCAGACCCTCTACCGTACCTCCGGCGATTCACCTATCGTTGATGCCCTCATTGAAGCTGCTGAAGCTGGTAAACAGGTTCTGGCCCTGGTCGAGATTAAGGCCCGCTTCGACGAAGAAGCCAACATCCACTGGGCCCGCAAACTCGAACGCGCCGGTGTGCATGTGGTCTACGGCATCGTTGGTCTCAAGACCCACTGCAAACTCTCCCTGGTCGTCCGTAAAGAGGCAGAGGGGCTGCGCCGCTACTGCCACATCGGTACCGGTAACTACCACCCCTCCACCGCCCGCTTCTACGAAGACCTCGGCATTATTACCTGCGACCCGCAGATTGGTGAGGACGTCTCCCGCCTCTTCAACCAGCTCTCCGGTTACGCCCCCAAGACCACCTACAAGCAGCTTCTTGTTGCCCCCCGCTCCCTGCGCTCAGGGCTCATCGACAACATCAATAAAGAAATTGAGCACAAGCGGGCAGGGAAAGCCGCCAAAATTCAGATCAAATGCAACTCAATGGTGGATGAAGCTATCATCGACTCCCTCTACCGGGCCTCCCAGGCCGGGGTGGAAGTCAATGTGGTAGTGCGCGGTATCTGCGCCCTACGCCCCGGTGTGCCGGGCCTTTCTGAGAACATTAAGGTGCGCTCAATCTTGGGCCGCTTCCTTGAACACTCCCGTGTTTTCACCTTCGAAAATGGGGGCTACCCCAAGGTCTACATCGGTTCAGCTGATATGATGCACCGCAACCTAGACCGCCGTGTCGAAGCCCTGGTGCAGGTGAAGGCAGAAGCCCACATCAAATATCTGCTCACCATGTTCAATGACTACCTCTCCCCCAAAACCAGTAACTGGCACCTAGCCTCTGATGGCCGGTGGGAGCGGCACCACCTGGACGCTGACGGTGCGCCCCTACGCGATGTGCAAGCCTATTACCTAGCTAGCCGCGAGCAGAAGCGCAACAAACGGGCCTAGGTAGCCTACCAGCTCCTAGACCCTCCTGTTTGGTATTTACGCGCCTAGAACGAATGGGCATAGAATGTCCTTGAGTTACCCTTCGGTTAACTCAAGGACATTCTGAACGCCTGCCCCACCCCCCACGGAGCTTTCCACATGCCGCACACCGAAACTTTCTACGCCGCCCACAGCCACAACGGTGCTCTCTCGCTCAGCCGTGGCCCCCGCACCCGGGCAGCTATCAACGCCGCTGGTGCTATTATCTGGCGCAGGCACCAAGACCAGGTGCAGGTGCTCATTATTCACCGCCCCCACTATGACGACTGGTCCTGGCCCAAAGGTAAACAAGACCCCGGCGAGACCCTGCCAGAAACCGCCGTCCGTGAAATTCGCGAAGAAGTAGGGCTCAAGGTCACTCTGGGTGCCCCGCTGGCAGTGACCTCCTACGAGGTGAAAGGCAAAGCGAAAGAAGTCTACTACTGGGCTGTCCAAGCACCTGCCGGGCAAAAAGCGGTAGCCGATGAAGGGGAAGTGGATGAGCTACGCTGGGTCAGCCCCAAGCAGGCCCGCACCATGCTCACCAACGTCACTGATAAAGAACCCCTAGATGCCCTGCTGGCCTTAGAACACGGGCAGAACCTGTGCACCCGCCCCGTCATTATTGTGCGCCATGCTAAGGCAAAACCCCGCGCTAGCTGGGCCGGTGCCGAAGGTGAGCGTACTCTTGCTGCTACCGGTAAGCGTCAGGCCCTGGCAGTGGGGCGGCTTTTAGAGGCATGGCAGCCCGAACGCATCATTTCTTCCCCCTGGGTGCGTTGTATGCAGACGGTCTACCCTTATTCCAAGGCCTCGGGTATTTCTATCAAAGAGAAGCGGGCACTGACGGAGGCGCACCACGCCCGGGCTCCCAAGCATGCGCGTAAGGTCGTTGAATCTCTCTTTGAGAAGCGTGATAAGCCGGTGGTTCTCTGCACTCACCGCCCGGTGCTCCCTACCGTGCTTGAGGTACTGGGTGAGCACCTGAATAAGCAGCTGCGCCCTCATTTGCCCACCAGCGACCCCTACCTTAAGCCCGGGGAAATGTGGGTGCTCCAGGTTTCTGTAGCTCACCCCAAGACCGTTGTTTCACTCGAACAGATTAAGCCCTTTGACGATTAAAGAAGATATGACTGTTACCCCTACCCCTTACGAAGACCTGCTGGGCGAGATTATGGCTACCGGCGATGAGAAAGCTGACCGCACCGGCACTGGTACCAAGAGTGTCTTTGGCCGTCAGATGCGCTTTGATCTTACGGAGAGCTTCCCGCTGATTACCACTAAGAAGGTGCATTTTAGGTCGGTGGTTATTGAGCTGCTCTGGTTTTTGCGCGGTGAATCGAACGTGCGCTGGCTACAAGAGCGGGGCGTGACTATCTGGGATGAGTGGGCAGATGAGGACGGCGAACTGGGCCCGGTCTACGGGGTGCAGTGGCGCTCCTGGCCTGCTGGTGACGGTGGCACCATCGATCAGATCGCTCAGGTCATTGATTCTTTGAAGAAGAACCCTGATTCCCGCCGCCATATTGTCTCAGCCTGGAACCCAGCTGAGGTCGATAATATGGCCTTGCCTCCTTGCCATGCCCTCTTCCAGTTCTACGTTAAAACTCGTAAGGACGGCCGCCAGGAGCTTTCTTGCCAGCTTTACCAGCGCAGTGCAGACATGTTCTTGGGGGTACCTTTCAATATTGCCTCCTACGCTTTGCTGACCCACCTGATTGCTCAGGAGGTGGGTATGGTACCCGGTGAGTTTATTTGGACCGGCGGTGACTGCCATATCTATTCCAACCATTATGAGCAGGTGACCGAGCAGCTCTCGCGTGAGCCTTACCCTTACCCGAGCCTGCGCATTAAGAATAAGAAGTCCTCAATTTTTGATTATGAGTTCGAGGATTTTGAGCTGGTAGATTACCGCCACCACCCTCTCATTAAAGCCCCGATTGCGGTCTAGGGTGTGGGTATGAGTCAAGAAAACCTCTCGGTTTCACAGCAGCAGCTGCCCCAGCTTGGAGCGATATGGGCGCAGGCCAGCAATGGGGTGATTGGCCGCGATGGTGATATGCCCTGGTATGCCCCTGAAGATTTGAACCATTTCAAGCAGACTACCTTGGGTACCCCGGTCATGATGGGGCGGGTAACCTGGGAGTCTTTCCCTCCCCGCTTTCGCCCCTTACCGGGGCGACTCAACCTTGTTATTTCCCGGTCGGTCACCGAAGTTGAACATAAGGACGGTGCCGTGTGGGTTTCTTCCCTCGATGAGGCTTTGAGCCAGGCTCAGCATCTGGCCCCGGAGGCTAGCACCTACTGGCTTATTGGTGGTGGCTCCCTCTACGCTGAGGCTCTAGGGCGTACCAATCTGCCCGGTGTTGCTGGGGGGCAGGTGAGCCTGGTGGAGCGTACCCTCTTTGAGGTTGAGGTTCCCGGTGATACCTACGCCCCTGAGCTGGGTGAGGGTTGGGCGCTGGTGACTGAGGGCGCGCCCGTCCGCTCTGAGAAGGGCTATGCTCTTACTGGTACAGGGCAGAAGCTACCTCTCGCCATGCGGTTCCAGACTCTGCGCCGGGAGCCGGTAAAAGATAGACTAAAACCATGACTTTTACATCTGGTGATTCTGTAGGCTTTGTTGGTTACCGTGGCATGGTTGGCTCCGTGCTCATGAAGCGCATGCTTGAAGAAGGTGACTTCGCGGGTATAACCCCCGTCTTCTTCTCCACCTCCCAGGCCGGTTCTGCGGCCCCTACCTTTGACGGTGCCCTTGAGGAGTCCACCCTTAAGGACGCCCATGACATCGATGAGCTGGCCAAGCTCCCTGTCATTGTGACCGCCCAGGGTGGCGACTACACCAAGGCTGTGCACAGCCAGCTACGCGAGCGCGGCTGGAAGGGCATCTGGATTGACGCTGCCTCTACCCTACGCATGAACGATGACGCCCTGATCGTGCTTGACCCCATTAACCGCGACGTTATTGACCGCGGCCTGGAGTCAGGTGTTAAGGACTTTGTGGGCGGTAACTGCACTGTCTCCTGCCTGCTCATGGGTCTAGGTGGTCTGTGGAAGCAGGGCCTGGTGGAGTGGGGTACTTCTATGACCTACCAGGCTGCCTCTGGTGGCGGTGCCCGCCATATGCGCGAGGTGCTCAAGCAGTTTGGCGACATCAAGGGGCATGTAGCATCTGAGCTAGATGACCCTGCCTCCGCCATTCTTGAGATTGACCGCAAGGTGCTAGAACTGCAGCGCTCTGGTGATCTTGATACCACCCAGTTTGGTGTGCCCCTGGCCGGTTCGCTGATTCCCTGGATTGACTCTGATTTGGGGAATGGCCAGTCCCGCGAAGAGTGGAAGGCTGAGGCTGAGTCCAACAAGATTCTGGGCCTTGAAGGCGATGACCGTGTGGTTCTTGATGGCCTGTGCGTGCGTATTGCCACCATGCGCTCTCACTCCCAGGCTCTAACCTTGAAGCTCAAGGAAGACCTGACTGTTGAGGAAATCGAGAAGATTATTGATGAAGATAACCAGTGGTCAAAGGTTATCCCCAACACCAAGGACGCCACCGTTGAGGGCCTGACTCCCGTTGCGGCATCCGGCACCCTAGATATTCCGGTGGGCCGCATCCGCAAACTCAATATGGGCCCCCAGTACATCTCTGCATTTACTGTTGGTGACCAGCTTCTGTGGGGCGCTGCAGAACCTGTGCGCCGTATGCTCAAGATTGCGACCGGCACCCTTTAGACTGGTGCTATGACCAAACACGAGATGCCCCCGATTCATGACTCCCATGAGGAGCTATGCGGGGGCATTCGTTCTTTAAATTTTAGGGTTGATAAGGAATCGGACGTCCCACCCTACTCCCAGCTGCGCCGGGCTATTATTGCGGCACGCGCCTCTGGGGTGCTGGCTGCCGGGGACAGGCTGCCACCCATGCGGGCATTAGCCGCTGAAACAGGTTTAGCGGTCAATACGGTTGCTAAGGCCTATAAGGAGCTAGAGGCTGCCGGGGCCATTGAGACGCACGGGCGGGCCGGGTCTTTTATTACGGCTCTTGATTCCACCGCTCATAAGGCCCAGACCCTGACCGAGAAGTATATTACAGCCATGCGCAAGCTAGGCTTTGAGGATCAGAAGATTCACGAGATTCTTGACCGGATGCTGGGGTTAGAGAGCCAGTAGTTTGGGTAGCCCCTTATGGAGAATTGTAAGGTGTTTTTTCTCTATAGTGGCAGCCCGTGGGGCAGTAATGGCTACTGTGGGGGCGGCGAGCCCAGCGGGCAGCATTCCGGCGACGCTGGGCCTGGCGGCGCCGAGCTTTCATCTGCCTCCAGATGTTCAGCACCTTGGCCCGTGCCCACACATTTAGACGGTGGGCCCAATGAAATTCTGTGCCCCACAGGCTCATACCCATAAAGATAAAGAGCCAGCCGGGCCCCGGCGTCACCAGCATGATAAGGCCAGCAAGAATGCACAGAAAGCCCAGCCCAATCACCAGTAGGCGGTAAAGCATGAGTAGGGCGGCGTGGCGCCCCATAAAGGCACGGAAGCGATCCATGCGCTGGTGTAGGAGCCCGCCTTGCCCACTCTCAATTTCTTTCTCTAGGCTCATTGTGCCCCTGCGTTAGAGAGTAAAGCCGACGACCACAGGCTCAGGTACCAGGCGCACCCCAAAACTCTGCTCAACCCCGCTGCGCACAGCGCGGGCGATAGCCGCAATGTCGGAGGTTGAGGCACCACCACGGTTAGTAATCGCCAGGGTGTGCTTGGTAGATAGTGATGCCCGGCCCCCGGCAAGGTCAAGGGCCTCACCGGCAAGGCCGAAGCCCTTATCGAAACCGGCCTGCTGAATCAGCCAGGCAGCAGAGAGTTTGACCATGCCCTCCAGCGGTTCACCGGTGGGGGTGGTTGCCGGGTAGCGGGGGGCGTCCTCAGGTAGCTGGGCGGCGACGTCCTGCCCCACGATGGGGTTGGTGAAGAAAGAACCGGTGGAGTAGGTGTCGCGGTCGGTGGCGTCAAGGACCATGCCCTTGCCCCCGCGCAGGCGCAACACAGTCTCACGCACCTGGTGAGAATCAGCGCGCTCCCCCGCCTCAACGCCCAGTTGACGGGCCAGCTCAGCGTAGCGGACGGGGGCAGACAAGGGCCCGTGGGGTAACTGGAAATCTACGGTCAGTACCACATAGCGCGGTGAGCCGTTCACAGTCGTCTGTTTGAGCACTGAGTCCCGGTAGGCAAACTTCAGATCAGCGTTAGTGAAGGTCTTATAGCCGCCGGTTTCACGGTCCCAGGTGCGCACCGAAGCAATAGTGTGAGCAACCTCAGAGCCGTAAGCGCCCACGTTCTGAACAGGGGTAGCTCCTACGGTGCCAGGGATGCCGGAGAGGGCCTCCACGCCGGAAAGCTCGTGCTCCACCGTATAGGCCACAAAGTCATCCCAGCTGTGGCCTGCTTGCACGCGCAAGGTGGTGCCACTGCAGGCAGAGTCGCTCAGGGTCTCAATACCAGTGGACGCTACGTGCACCACTACCCCATCGAAGCCGTCATCAGCTACCAGCAGGTTAGAGCCCCCACCGACCACCAGCAGGGTATCCCCTGCCTTATCAGCGGCGGTTACGGCGTCAATAATTTCCTGCTCGCTCTTAGCCTCAATAAAGAGACGGGCGGGGCCGCCCACAGCGGCAGTAGTCAGTTCACTTAAAAGCTTGTCAGTCACGGTGCCCATTCTACCGGCTCCGCCCGGCTACCGTCTGTCAGCACCCCCACCAGGGAAGCAGCCCCGGTGCCTCTAGCAAGCTCCTCTAGAGCTTTTCGCTATGAATCACCTGGGTAGCTCGCTTAGATTCCAGTTGGCTGGTGAGCGCCAAAGAAGTTACCACGAAAATTAGGACCGCAAGGAGCCCATGGCGAATACCAAATTGTTCTCCCAAAAAGCCCAGTAAGGGCGGGCCGCCTAAGAAAGCTACATAGGCAATTGTGGCGACCACAGACATACGCACCGCGGCCTTGGAGGGGTCATCTGAAGCTGCTGATATGCCGGTGGGGAAGCCCAAGGAAGCGCCCAGACCCCAGATCAGCAGGCCAATAAAGCCCAAGGGTAGGGTGGGGGCAAAGATGAAGAGGGTCAGGCCAATAATGACGAGAGTGCAGGTTGCCCGGAGTACCGGTACTCGGCCAAAGCGGTTAAGGAGGGAGGTGCCTCCAAAGCGTCCTATTGTCATGGCTACAACAAAGGTGAAGTAGCCCAAGGAGCCGACGGTCTCGCTGGTGCCGTAGTCTTGGGTGAGGGCCATGGCTACCCAGTCATTGGCGGAGCCTTCGGCCAGGGCCATGCCCAGCACAAAAAGGCCAATGAGGATAGTGCGCTTATCGCGCCAGGCATCACGCACCCGGTAGGAGCCGACGACGGCGATGGCTTGGGTATCGTCCTGCCCGTAGTTCTCACTGTGGCAGAACTTGAGAGAAATCGCCACGAGGGCGGCAACTACCAGCGCAAAATACCCCATGTGGATAAGGAAAGGCACTCCCAGGCGGGTGTCAAGGGTACTGACGGCCGCACCGGCGACAGTTCCGATAGAGAAAAATCCGTGCATGATGGGGGTGATATAACGGCCAAGGGCCCGCTCATTAGCTACCCCCAGTACGTTAGCGGCAACATTAGATAGAGCGCTGCCGATACCTTGTAGGATAAGGCCCACTACTGTCAAAGGAAGATTAGCTAGCTGAACACCCACACCAATGAGGACCATGCCGATGACAGCGATGCTATAGGCTGCGGCGATACAGCTTCTCGCCCCATAACGGGCCACCATAGCCCCAGAAAAGCTGACCGCGCAGAAGGACCCTAAGGTCATGCCCAGCAGGAGCAGACCCATGGGCCCGGCGCTTAGACCCAGCCCACTTGCGACATCGGGCAGACGGGTCAGCAAGGCTGAAATTACAAGGCCACTAGCAAAGAAGAGCCCCAGCACGGCCCGGTACCAGGTCTTAATCTGCCGGTCGGAAAGCTGGGTGCGAGGGGTCTGTGCCATAAGGTGTAGGGTCGCTTCTCTCGTGCTTAGTTTGGTTATCACTTGGTATGTGTGATCCGGTCTCTATTCTAGTGGCCACACAAGATAAGGCATCTACTCACAAGCGAGAAGATGCCATATCTGTAGAAGAATGTGGTGGCTGCTAGGTCAGCTTTACTACAGCCTGTGCTTTCATGAGCACTTTCTGTTCTTTACCCTCAGTGTCGGGGGCTGTGACGGTGAGGTCAATGCGGGCGGTGCGGGCGTCCGTATCCAGGGCACCCACCTTACCGGCGACAGAGATGATATTCCCGCCGGTAGCTGGGGAGGCAGCGTCCTGGGCATCAGGGACCGGGACGGGCTTAGAGAACCGGGTCTGGTAGTCCACAATCGCGCCAGCATCCCCCACCCAGTCGGTCACCAGCTGCACAGCAGCGCCCATGGTGAACATGCCGTGAGCGATGACGCCGGGCAGGCCAACAGCAGTGGCAAAGCGTTCGTTCCAGTGGATAGGGTTAAAATCGCCGGACGCACCCGCATAAGCCACCAGGTCAGCGCGGGTCACAGGAATCTGGCGGGCACCAATCTCGGTGCCCTTTTCAAGGGAATCAAAAGAAAGAGTCATGGGTTAGTCCTCCGCCCGAACCAGCAGTGATGAGATGCAGGTGGCGACTTTTTCGCCCTCTACAGTGGTAATTTCCTCGCGAGTAGTGAGCATGGCTCCAGCGCCCATGACTCGCACACTATCGACGTGTACTTCAGTCAGTAGCTGGTCCCCTGCCACGATGGGGCGGTGGTGGGTAAAGCGCTGGTCAGCATGAACCACGCGGGAGAAGTCGATGCCTGCCTCAGGGTCGCTGATCAGGGCAGCGTCCGCTTTCTGTGCCAGAATAATCGCAAAAGTAGGCGGGGCAATCAAGTCACGGTAGCCTGCGCTCTGGGCCGCCTGAACCTCAAAATGCAGGGGGTTGGTTGCCTTCACCGCGGCAGCAAACTCACGAATTTTCTCTCGCCCCACGCTATAGGGTTCTGTGGCC
Source organism: Rothia sp. 88186D007BW (assembly GCF_053544215.1). Lineage (NCBI taxonomy): Bacteria > Bacillati > Actinomycetota > Actinomycetes > Micrococcales > Micrococcaceae > Rothia > Rothia sp. 88186D007BW. Next base: position 136,767 of record NZ_JBPPTR010000001.1, read on the forward strand.
GGGTAGGTGCGGCCCACAATCTCTTCATTAATAGCCATAGCACCACTCTACGTGCCCACCTTGCCTACCTAAAAATTAGGTGCCCTATTGCATCGCACCTCTGTTTGCTAGACAAAAAAAGGGGTGGATGCCGTCTTAGACGACACCCACCCCAGCTCTAAGGCAAGAGGCTACCCAGGAAGAACCTTAGCAATAGCATTCCAGACCTGAACAATACCCAGAGCACCAAAAAGCACAGTAGTAATTACCAGCAAAATATTGGTGGTAATCCCATTGCGCCAGTTATCAGGCACACGGCGGGTATTGAGCAAGGCAAGTAGGGTCACAGCCAAGAAGGGCATGAACAAGGCTCCCAGCACCCCGTAGAACAGAATCAAGAAGATGGGGCGGTCAAGCAGGAGAAGAGTCATGGGCGGGAAGGTCAGCCACAGCAGGTAGAACTTAAAGTACTTACCGCCAGTACGTGTATCGGGGTGGCCCGATTCTTTACCGCGGGAAATACCCCAGAAATCTGCGAACATGAGGGAGACGCCAGACCAGACTCCGATAACGGAGGAGAAGGAGGCAGCCCAGAAACCCACCAAGAAAAGGTTACCGATGATGGTACCGTAGCGGTCCTTCAAAATATCAGCCAAGTCCAAGAGGCCCTTGTCGCCCGCGGAGACGGTTGCACCCACAGAGTAGAGAATCTCAGCGCCCAGGATCAAGGTAGCAATGACGAAGATGCCTGAGAGCACGTAGGCTACTGCGTTATCAATCTGCATCACACGCATGAAACGGGGGGTTGCCCAGCCCTTTTCGCGCAACCAGTAACCGTAGGCAGCTAGGGTGATAGTGCCGCCGACGCCACCGGCCAGAGCCAGGGTGTAGAGAAGGCCACCTTCAGGAATCAGGGGAATAAGACCCTTGAAAAGCTCAGGAAGGTTGGGCAGGGTGTAAATAGCCAGACCTACAATCAGCAGGAACATGAGCCCCACTAGAACTGCGGTAATTTTTTCGACGGCCTCATACTTACCCAACCAGACAAAGCCAAAACCTAGCAGGCCCATGATGATGGCCCAGATTTTCAGGTCTAGGAAGGGGAAAAGGACGGCTAGGGGCATGGCTGAGGCGCTCATGGCGGTAGCCCCATATACGAAGCCCCAAATCATGATGTAGGGGGCGAAGTAGACGCTGGTCCATTTGCCCAGGGACTTCCAGCCCTCAAAGATGGACCGCCCGGTAGCCAGGGTGTATCGCCCAGCTCCTTCGACCAGAATAATCTTGAGAATTACACCTACGAAGACGGCCCACAGCAGGGCATACCCATAGCGTGAACCCGCTACGAGTGTTGCTACCAGGTCAGCAGCGCCGATACCGGTAGCTGCAACGACTAGACCGGGCCCAATGATTTTATAGTTCTTCACTGGGTCTACGGGCTCATGAGGGTTCACCAATATGCTGGGGTACTTCTCGACGTCTGAACGGCTCAACGGCTCCTCCTTACTTAAACAAAAAACCTGCCAAGCGCATAGCTTGACAGGTTAACTGAGCCCCGACCGGGAATCGATCCCGGGACCTCCATCTTACCAAGATGGCGCTCTACCACTGAGCTATCGGGGCGTAGCGGTGGACGGGCTCGATCCGTCGACCTCACGATTATGAGTCGTGCGCTCTAACCAGCTGAGCTACACCGCCATGTATGAACTTGTTTGGGCTCATACAAGAGCCCCGACCGGGAATCGATCCCGGGACCTCCATCTTACCAAGATGGCGCTCTACCACTGAGCTATCGGGGCAACAGATACTAGCTTACGGTACAACATTCAGTAGACGCAAATCTAGAACCTGCTTTTAATGGGTGTTCTATAGCACAGGCCCTAGAACTTCTTGCGGCCCTTCTTCTTGCCGCCAAAACCACGATCATCACGGTCAAACTTCTTCTTACCGCCAAAACCACGGTCGCCAAAACCACGATCACGGTCATCACGGTTGAACTTCTTACCGCCAAAGTCCTTCTTACCAAAGCCACGGTCATCACGGTCGAACCGGCGTCCGCCCCCGCCACCCTTAGGGCCACGGTCACGCTTGATGTTGATGAACTCACCAGCTACCTGAGTATCGCGCAGGCGGTCAAAGAAGTCACCGGGCAGCTCAGCTTCAGGCAGAGAAACAATGGTGAAGTGCTGACGGATATCAATGGCGCCAACCTGCTTACCCTTAATGCCGCCTTCGTTAGTGAGGGCACCAACAATAGCTGCCGGTGAGACATGTGAAGAGCGGCCCACGTTGAGCTTGTAGTCAACCATGCCTTCTTCAGCATGACGGCGACCGCCACGGGGCTTGTCATCACGGTCAAAGTCGCGGTCACGGTCACGGTCGCGCTTTTTACTCTTAGGCTCAGGCATTTCTTCGGCTAAGAAGGGGCGACCCTGCTGGGCGATAACAGCCAAAGCTGCCGCGATCTCTTCGCCTTCAATATCGTGTTCGTTAGCGTAAGCATCGATGAGTTCACGGAAGAAGCTGAGATCTTCAGTTTCGATGGTGTTAGTAATCTGCTGGGCGAACTTCTGCTTGCGGTTGCTGTTCACATCCTCAACAGTGGGCATGTGCATCTGCTCAACCTGCTGGCGGGTAGCCTTCTCAATCTGACGCAGCATGTACTTCTCACGCGGGGTCATAAAGAGGATAGCCTCACCTGCGCGGCCTGCACGGCCGGTACGGCCAATACGGTGCACGTAGGACTCAGTATCGTGAGGAATATCGAAGTTGACCACCAGGGAGATACGCTCAACGTCAAGGCCACGGGCGGCAACGTCAGTTGCAACCAGGATGTCAATGCGGCCAGCACGCAGGGCTTCAACGGTACGCTCACGCTGGTTCTGGGGGATATCACCGTTGATAGCAGCAGCCTGGTAGCCGCGGGCCTTGAGCTTATCGGCAACCTCTTCGGTTTCCTTCTTGGTGCGCACGAAGGCAATAATGCCGTCGTAGTCTTCGACCTCAAGCACACGGGTCATAGCCTCAAGCTTATGAGAGTGCATAACCTGCATGTAACGCTGACGAATGTTAGCGCTAGTGGTGGTCTTTGACTTAACGCGAACCTCAGCAGGGTTGTTAAGGTACTGCTCAGCGATCTTGCGGATGGTCTTAGGCATGGTTGCTGAGAACAGGGCGACCTGCTTGGAATCAGGGGTATCAGCCAGAATCTGCTCTACATCTTCAGCAAAGCCCATGCGCAGCATTTCGTCTGCTTCATCAAGAACCAGGTACTGCAGGTTAGAAAGGTCCAAGGAGCCCTTTTTCAGGTGGTCAATGACGCGGCCGGGGGTACCGACAACGACCTGAGCACCGCGCTTAAGACCAGCTAACTGGGGGCCATAGGGTGAGCCACCGTAGACAGGTAGCACAGTGAAGTCAGGCATATCGGCAGCATAGGAGGAGAAAGCCTCAGCTACCTGCAGAGCCAGCTCACGAGTGGGAGCCAGCACCAGTACCTGGGTGTCCTTGGAGACACCATTAATGTCAGCCAGTTCTGCCATGGTCGACAGGGCAGGCAGGGCAAAGGCTGCGGTCTTACCGGTACCGGTCTGAGCCAGGCCAACGACGTCGCGGCCTTCAAGCAGCAGGGGAATAGTTTCAGCCTGGATGGGTGAGGGCTTCTCGTAGCCGACCCGTTCAAGGGCAGCTAGGACGCGAGCGTCCAGGCCTAGGTCGGTGAAGCGGACGCCACCGTCCTCGTCCTTTTCTACCTTCTGGGTGGGGGTATCTACAACAGGTTCCTGGAAGATGGCCTCGGTTGTGGTCTCTGCGTTAACAGCAGTGTTTTCAGTCAATGTTGTCCTCATCGAGTGGGGTTTCAGCACTCTCAATAAGTGGAGGTGCTGTACGGGGTGTCCCCGTGGAATGCTCGCGAGGGGCCTCAAAAAATTAGAGGTCTTCGGTTCGTGGGCGCTGGCTATCAAAAGGGGTTGCGCGCTTGGGCGAGCTGATTACACATCAGGTTCTCTAGTCGAAGGTTCAACGGTCTGCTTAGCCTAAGTATGTTCGTTGAACGCGCGTGGCCCTGTGGTTGTCTGCCAGTAGCGGGCGTGGGCGCTGAAGAGAAATGGTCGGGGGTTCCCGAGTCTTACGTTTTCAACTCTACCCTAGTTTGGCCGTTTTGAACCCCGGTGGTGATAGAGGGTACAGCTAGTGGGTGCGCACAGCAATGTCGATGGTGCCAATGGTGCGGTAGTGCACATAGGTGGCACTCCCGTAGCGGCCGGTGGCGTAGTCTACGGCACTAGCTGGTGGGTTACCGCCCCAGGCGTTACCACGCAAATCAATCAGCACGTAGTCGGGGCCAGGCTCCCCAGAGTGGCCAATCCAATAAGCGGTATGATTCGGCACCAGGTAGGTGAGCACAGATAGGTCAGCAGCCACAGTGGCCCCCGGTGGGATAGCGGCCACAGCCTCAGCCTTCATCTGGTCTGAGGCGGAAAGTTCAGCAGTGACGAAGCTAGGGTTACTGAGCTGGGCGAGCGGCTGGTTCGGCAGCAGGCACACACTGACGATAAGAGCCAGCGCAGGTAGAACCGCCGGGGCCCGGTGACGCAGTGCGGCCCTTACCCTGTGAATTGTGTGCCCACCGGGGGCCTTTTTCTGTTGGTGGGCAGGTAGGCGGGTGCGGGCACGAGCCCGAGCCAGAACATCGAGTAAGGCAGCGAAGATCATGGGCATGAGCACCAGGTTGTAATGCCAGGTGGGTTCCCAGTAGCCCTCTTGGGGCGAGAGAAAACGCCACATCAGGGTGGGGGCAGCAATCAAGGCAAGGGGGCTAGCCGTCCAGGCCAGGACGCCTGTGAGCAAGAGCAGCCCCACAGTGGTGGCTTTTTGCCAGGGGTAAAAAAGCTGGGCGAAGGCGCCGAGGGGGTCCCCAATGGCTGCGGCGATGTCGAGTTTATCGGAGTAGTCAAAGACTCCCCCGGTATTGAAATAAGGCAGAATAAGGCCAACGGCAAGCAGAGGCCACATCAGGCCCCAGAGCATGAGCAGGCTAGCTTCAGCCACAGCGGGAGTTCTCACCCAGGAGCGCAAGAGGGCGCGAACCCGCTCACAACCGGAGGGCACCTGGGCGGACGCCGAGGGGAAGGCAATCTTGGTGGCCGTTGAGACCCAGCCGGTGCGGGCCAGAATCACCAAGCCGATGACCAGAACCGTGATACCAATGTCCTCTTTGACAAAGACGAGAGGGGCTGCCCAATAAACCGAGCGGCGCAAGAGGGGCGCGGGGGTGCCCGTCAGGCGGCTCAAGGCCAGGTAGCCCAGGCTCATCACGAGTAAGGGCAGGGCAAAAGCAACCTCATGAAACTGTACAGATACCGCCTGCTGGATGCCAAAGCTCAGGGCATAGGCAAGGCCAAGAGCCAGGGCCGCCCACAGGGCCAGAACCCGCTGGGCAAAACGCACCAGCAGATACACAGAGAGCGCCACCAGCCCGTTTTGCACATAAAGCAGTGTGGCTGGGGAAGGCCAGAGCCAATAGAAGGGGGCCAGTAGCACGGTAACAGGGTGGAAGTGATCGCCTAAGAGGTTGAATCCTTCCCCCTTAATGGGCACAATCGGCGCCTGGCCTGAGGCGTAGGCCTTGGCTAGCTGCGAGAAAATCCCCAAATCCCAGGAGGGCACCACGTAGTGCCGCCACTGCAACCAGGAGTAGAGACTATACAGGGCAAAGACAAGTACAGCGAGGGTTGCTGCGCTGATACGCGCCCTGATCAGGTGGGATTCTGCAGGCAGTAGGGGGGAGCTCATGCGCCTTCTTCATCTACGGTAGGGGTCTGCCACGGGGCTACCGTGGCTCTTGTACGAGTATAAACAGCCCACAGTATTTCTGCCCCGAAGATACAGTGTTTCTGCCAGAAGGTAGGGCAGATATGAGACTATGGTGAGCATGTTGCAAGCGCATTTTGTTCTGGAGCCAACCCACCGACTGCATCTGGGCCAGACTTTTGCCACCGTGCAACGAGGCACCTGTGACCCCCTCTTCCGCCAGGTTCCTGGGCCTTGTGGCCCCGTTTTTTGGGCGACAGCCCGAGAAGCTGGGGTGGGTCTTATCCTTCGTTTTGCCAGGACGTACCCCACCGACCTGCGCGCCCCAGTTGAGGTGACGCTCTGGGCAGGTCAAGCAGTAGGCGGTGCGGCACCGGTGCTTGCCGTAGAGTCTTTTGCTGCCCGTGTGCCCGGTTGGCTCGGTGAGCAGGACCGGTGGAGTAGTTTCTATAGGTCAGCGGCTTGGGAGAGACTACCCGGCCGGCTTGCCCAGGCTCGTGCTGAGGCCCCGGGGTTGAGGCTACCTGCTGTGGGTTTGCTGTCGCAGAATATTCTGTTGGCTGTTACTGAGCAGAGGGTTACCGGTATTGAGGCTATGGGAGGTATGCGGGCTTTACTGCGCCGGTATGGGGAGCCTGCTCCTGATACGGGTTACTCTGATCAGCCGCCGGGGCTGGTGATTTTTCCGCCGGCGTCCGTTTTTGCTCAGGTTCCTGATTGGGCTTATCACCGGGCAGGTTTTGATCGTTCCCGTTCCCAGGCCATGGTGAATTATGCCCGCCGTGCTGAATCTTTTGAACGGTTTGCTGCTGACCATCAGGTCAGTGAACTTGCTCAGGCTCTGTATTCGGTTCCCGGTATCGGGCCTTGGACTATCGCAGAAACCTTGCAACGTTACTGTGGGCACCCCGATGCTATTAGTGTGGGCGACTACCATCTTGCTCACCACGTCACTTACGCTTTTGATGGTGCACGTGGTGATGATGCCCGTATGGTGCAGCTATTGGCGCCTTTTGCTGGGCACCGGCAGCGGGTTGTGGCTCTTATTAAGGCCGCAGGTATGAGTGAGCCCCGCCGGGGCCCTCGCTATGCTCCGCAGGATATGCGCTCTTTTTAGAAGCCTTCTCAAAGCGTAGTCGCCCTTCCCGGTAGGGGAAGGGCGACTATATAGGGAAGTTTGGTAGGGGTTAGTCCTGTTCGGGCTGGGCGGTTTCTGCCTCAGCAACCTGCTTGTGGACCTCTGCCATGTCTAGGTTCTTCACAGCGTCGATAATCTGGTCGAACTGCTGGGCGTTGAGTGCACCAGGCTGGGAGAAGACCAGGACGCCCTCGCGGAAGCCCATAACGGTGGGGATAGAGGTGATGCCTGCTGCGGCGGCTAGCTGCTGCTGATCCTCGGTGTCTACCTTGCCGAACGTAATATCGGGGTACTTTTCAGAAGCAGCTTCAAAGATGGGGCCAAACTGTTTGCAGGGGCCGCACCAGTCTGCCCAGAAGTCGAGGAAGAGAATATCTGAGTTCTCTACCTTCTGGGTCAGGTTTTCCTGAGTAATTTCAATGGTTGCCATGGGGAACACGCTACCGGTTTTGGTGGGGCTTGTCTAAAGACTGTGGCGGGTTTCTCTGATAATGAAGAGACCTCTTGGTGGGCACAAAAAAATCCCGCCTCGTGTGAGGCGGGATTTTCGCTGTGGCAGATGAGGGATTTGAACCCCCGTAGGCAATGCCAGCTGATTTACAGTCAGCCCCCTTTGGCCGCTCGGGTAATCTGCCGTATTCAATTTCTTGAATGTGTTCGTTTGAGCGAACAGTAGAATACTTTACACACTTTCCTACAGCTTGCCAACTTGAGAACAGCTTTTGTTGCTAAGACCACTTAAAGGTCTGGTTAAAGCATGGGGCCGACGCCCTGAGTTTAAGGACGTCGGCCGTAGCTTAGATTATGTAGAAGGAGAACTTACCGCTAGAGCTTCTTGCTCTAACAGAAGTGATATTTCAAGATTTTCTAGATATGCGTAGGCCTGTTGAGGGGTGCACATGCCTCCGCGGATTTCGCGGGCAAGGTTTTCTTTCACGCCCTCAAATCTAGCGACCAGTCCTGCATCACGCAGGTTCTGGCCCAGCTCACCAGCAAAATCTCGGATGTGGTGAGCCTGGGGTGAATCATCACCCTCTGTATGTTCAGCGCTGGCGGCCACAAAACCGTCCGTCGCTAAATCTGCAAGAAGAGCCTCATAGGCTCGTTGCATGGTCTCGTCAGTTACAGCTAGTACCTGTTGCGCTGCCGGAGTGGTTCCTGAGTCGGGCTGTAGGCCGACTGCAGCGTGGGCAGCTGATTTCTTCTCAGCCATACCTTCATCCTTCCAAACCAAAATGAACTTTAGCTGAGAAAGGAGTCACAGTTTCATAACGATTGCGATAACCTGCATAGCCCCTATAAAACAAGGTACCGTTGTAGATAAGGCCCACTCCCCCACCCCGGGGCTCAGGGCAAGAGTCACATATCTACACGTAGAAGAGGTAACCACCCGTGGCAAGCGATTCATCATTCGACGTTGTCTCAAAAGTCGACAAGCAAGAAGTATCCAACGCCCTCAACCAGGCTCAAAAGGAAGTAGCCCAGCGCTACGACTTCCGCGGTGTCGACGCCGACATCGATTTCTCCGGCGAGAAAATCCTCATCAAGGCCAACTCTGAAGAGCGCGCGCTGGCAGTGCTCGACGTTTTCCAGTCAAAGCTGGTCAAGCGCGGCATCTCCCTCAAATCCCTGGATTCAGGGGACCCCTACGCCTCAGGTAAGGAGTACCGCATCGAGTCCTCCATCAAGGAAGGCATCGCCCAGGACCAGGCCAAAAAAATCTCCAAGCTCATTCGCGAAGAAGGCCCCAAGTCCGTCAAGGCCACCATCCAGGGTGATGAGCTGCGCGTTACCTCCAAGTCTCGCGATGACCTGCAGGACGTTATCGCCCTGCTCAAAGGCGCTGACCTTGAGGTTGACCTACAGTTCGTCAACTACCGTTAGGCAGTTAGCCGGTTGCAGGCGTCCGCCCAATCAATAAAAGATGCTCCCCACAGGTTGATTCTGTGGGGAGCACTTCTTTTACCTGCACAAATTTGTACGGTCAACTTTCGGTCATTGTGACCTAAACTTTATAGCTGGCCGCTCTGCCGAGCCATATTTTCCAACCGGGCAATACGATCAGCCATAGGCGGGTGAGTAGCCATCAGATTCTTCATCGACCCGCCACCACGAAAAGGGTTAGCAATCATCATCGACGCAGCCCCGGCAGTCTGCCGATTCTCAGGGTTCATAGGGTAACGAGAGACCCCATTTTCTAGCTTGTGCAAGGCGGACGCCAACGCCAAAGGGTCACCGGTGAGACGGGCACCGTCCTCATCAGCATCATACTCACGGGTACGACTAATAGCCATCTGCATGACCGCTGAAGCAAGAGGCGCAAGGAAAGCAATGAGCAGGGTAAAGATGAGGCCCCCACCCCGATTCTCGTCACGATTACCACCGAACATAGCACCAAAAGTAGCGAACTGGGCGATAGTGCCGATAACAGAGGCGATAGCAGCCGCAATAGAACCGGTGAGAATATCACGGTTATAAACATGCATGAGCTCATGGCCAATCACACCGCGCATCTCACGCTCATCAAGCAGCTGCAAAATACCCTCAGTACAACAGACCGCAGCGTTCTGAGGGTTACGGCCAGTTGCGAAAGCATTGGGGGTCATAGTCGGAGCTACATAGAGCCTGGGCATGGGCTGATTAGCCTGAGCAGAAAGCTCCTCAACAATAGCGTAAAGCCCCGGAACCTGCTCCCGGGTGACGGGGTAGGCCCTCATAGAACGAATAGCGAGCTTATCGGAATTCCAGTAGGTGTACGCTACTGTGCCCACACCAATCAAACCAAAAATCAGGATGAAAATGGAGCTGCGGGTGAAGTAGGCAAGCCCCGCCCCAATAAGGAGAAGAAAACCAACCATTGACCCAAGCAGCAAGACCGTTTTGAGCCCATTGTTATGACTGTGCATGGACGATTCCTTTCAGTGCGAATTCTTCTTGTTGATTTTAGGTGACCAAGGTGTAAGGACGCTGGCATATAGCTGGGTAGCCTAATACAGCAGATGCCTACCGGCGCGGGTAAGGCCGGTAGGCATCACTGATTAGAAACAGATCACTCTTTGGACCTTACCTATTTCAAAGTGCGCTTCGATAAGGGACTTCGCGTAAGGCGACTTGATGATGCGCTGCGGCAGATAGGTTAGAAAACCGGAGGCACGGGTAGCACCTGTTGCATCACTGTCGAGGAAGGTAACCCAGCATCTATGGTTTCCATGGCCAGGGCGACCGATTTTATCCCACGGCACGGTTGCCATGAACTGGTAGTAATCATCAGTACCGACCCAGGAGCGCACATCTGGTCCAGTTGGGTCAGAGGGAGTCTCTGGGGTTCCATACACGACCACATTATCCGGGGTAGCGCCTTCGGCAGGGTCAACCGGGGTTTCCGGCTCCACAGGCGCGGCAGGGTCAACCGGAGCTTCAGGCTCCTCGGGCGTAGCCGGGTCAACAGGAGCAATCGGGGTTTCCGGTTCCACGGGTGCAGCAGGATCAACCGGTTCCGCAGGAGCTTCAGGCTCAACGGGTACGACCGGGTCAGCAGGAGTTTCCGGTCCCACGGGCGCGGCAGGGTCAACAGGAACAACCGGGGCTTCCGGTTCCACGGGCGCGGCAGGGTCAACCGGGTCAGCAGGAGCAATCGGGGTTTCCGGCTCAACCGGCTCTACAGGAGCTTCAGGCTCCACGGGCGTAGCAGGATTAACCGGGGTTTCTGGTTCCACGGGTGCAACCGGCTCCGCAGGGCTAACCGGCTCTACAGGAACTTCTGGCTCAACCGGAACAACAGGAGCTTCAGGCTCCACAGGTGTAGCCGGGTCAACTGGCTCAATCGGGGTTGCCGGTTCCACGGGCGCAGCCGGGTCAACAGGAGCAACCGGCTCTACAGGAGCTTCAGGCTCAACAGGAGTAACAGGCTCGACCGGTTCCGCAGGAGTCTCGGGCTCCACGGGTGTAGCCGGGTCAACAGGCTCAACCGGGGTTTCCGGTTCCACGGGTGAAACCGGAGCTTCAGGCTCCACAGGAGTTTCCGGCTCAACGGGAACAACAGGCTCAACCGGCTCTACAGGAGCTTCAGGCTCCACAGGAGTAACAGGCTCGACCGGCTCGACAGGAGCTTCGGGCCCCACAGGAGCAACCGGAGTTTCCGGTTCCGTAGGAGCTTCAGGCTCCACAGGTGTAGCCGGGTCAACTGGCTCAATCGGGGTTGCCGGTTCCACGGGTGCAACCGGAGCTTCAGGCTCGACAGGAGCAATCGGGGTTTCTGGTTCCACGGGCGCAGCCGGGTCAACTGGCTCAATCGGGGTTGCCGGTTCCACAGGCGCGGCAGGGTCAACCGGTTCCGCAGGAGCTTCAGGCTCAACGGGAACAACAGGATCAACCGGCTCTACAGGAGTTTCCGGCTCAACGGGAACAACAGGATTAACCGGCTCTACAGGAACTTCTGGCTCGACCGGCTCTACAGGAGCTTCGGGCTCCACAGGCGCTACAGGGTCAACCGGCTCTGCAGGAGCTTCAGGCTCTACGGGTGTAGCCGGGTCAACCGGAACAACAGGAGCAATCGGGGTTTCCGGCTCAACCGGCTCTGCAGGAGCTTCAGGCTCAACGGGTACGACCGGGTCAGCAGGGGTTGCCGGTTCCACAGGCGCGGCAGGGTCAACCGGTTCCGCAGGAGCTTCAGGCTCAACGGGAACAACAGGAGCTTCTGGCTCCACAGGAGCAACCGGAGTTTCCGGTTCCGCAGGAGCTTCAGGCTCAACGGGAACAACAGGATTAACCGGCTCTACAGGAACTTCTGGCTCTGCAGGAGCTTCAGGCTCCACGGGTACGACCGGGTCAGCAGGGGATACTGGAAATAATGAATCTACCGGGATTGTAGGGCTTATAGGAGCAGCAGGCAAGGCAGAATTGGCAGGTGAATCAGGGGCAAGAGAGTCAGCTGATAAATCTGGGATAGAGATAGCAACAGGAACCGGCACAGCAAGAGGTTCTGCGGAGGACGCCGCGTCCTCGCCCTGCGATACGAGGGATGCCTCAGTGCCCGACGCGGTGGGAGCAGCCTCTACGCTCGTGTCTAGGGGGACGGTGACACCACTCTGGTCAGCGTCAGCGAGCTGCGGGACAGCATTTTCCGGGCCCACAGCCTGCGCTAAAGAGTTTGATGAGACATCGTGATTAGGGTTGTTACTCCCCTGCTCTGAAGAAGGCCCATCAACAGCCACAGAAGAACGCAAAGTTTCAGCAGGCATACCGCCCGAAACCTTCTGAGGCTCGTTCACCAGGCTATCGGTAAGCCCAGCTTCTTCTTCACTTGCCTCAGCTTTAGGGGTCTGTAATTGGGAGTCGGCACTAATAACCGCCGAACCTGTCGATGAATTATTGACGAGAGCCATACCACCAGCAACCGCGCCAAGCGCAGTCACCACAGCGGCAGCACCAATCATAGCCTGACTACTGGAGGCCCAGCGTCCGCCCCCCGCACCCGAGAAGAGGCCGCCCTGGGTGCTAACACCGGCAGCAAGGCCACTTGTCACACCACCGGCAAGGAAGGGCAACAAAATCTTTGAACCATCAGTGACAAGGGGCGTCAAGCCAGCCAGCACGGGGAATACCCACACGCGCATAGACTTATTGATACCGGCCAGGGTCAGATACTCAGAGGTGCAATAGGGGCAGACCGACAGGTGCAGACGAAGAGCTTCACTACGTTTTTTGGTCAGAGATCCGCGCACCATAGAGCTCAGGTGAGGTGAATAATGTGCGCACTCATCAGTCTTAGGGGCATTCTGGTGGGCCCGCAAAAAGCCTTCGCGCAGACTCTCTCGGGCGCGAGTCGCCAGAGCCGAAACAGCGTTAGCAGAAAGATTCATGGTCTGAGCGACTTCACGAGGCTTTTTATCTTCAACCTCAGTCATCCAAAGCACCGTCTGCCAGCGCTCAGGCAGACCAGTGAAAGCACTCACCAGCTCATCTGATGCGTGTAATTTCAAGACCGAATCATCCAGTGAACCCATTGATTCCAGGTGCTCTTTTTCACTGGGAATCTCTTTTTGAGCAATAAGCCCGTTTTCAGCTGCCAGGTGGGCCAAGGTAGTTGCCAGGTAACCACCCATAAAAGTTCGGGGGCCCTTACCGTTTTTAAGAGCCTGAAGCACACGCACAAAAGCCTCTGAAACGATATCTTCTGAGAGAGTGTTATTAGAGGTGTGCTGGTAAGCGATGGCACGAGCCATAGACACGTAACGTTCATACAGAATGCCGAACGAATCGAGCTTGCCTTCGCGGACGTCCGAGAGCAGGAGCTCGTCAGTGGGGCCGCCAGTAGCTGGTTGCGCGGTGTTGTGTGAATGCATGAAAATCCCTGAGTTTATGCGAGTCGCCCCTAGCTAGAGTGGTGGGGCATTGTATTAGTCTATCGGGATTGAGCGAAGCGTGCAGTAATTTGTGGAAAGGACAACAGCAGCCCGACTCCTTACACAACAAAAGAGTCGGGCCAAGTTGCCCCTAGTGGCAAAGCAATGTAAGCCTTTCCTACAGCGCAGGGCCCGCGAACGGCCCTGTGCAATGGTTGCAGCTGGATGGGTGATGTGCAGAGCCGCTCGATAAAATCCAGCAGCGGCGACCCTGCACCCCTAACACATCACAGCGCTAGCTCCTTAAGCATCGGATTGCTTTCCCTAGTTCCGATGTAAGGTGCCCTTGCGCTCGTCGAATCCCCACGATTGACGGGCACAATTTATTCCCTTATTCCCTTCCCTGCTTCCCAGGGCAGTTCGGGGGTGATGTACCACCAAGCCGATCATGAAAACCGGTGGGCACACCCGACAGTTTTGCGCTGTCATAAGTAAAGAGTCGCCTAGGCCTGTTTTATGACGCGAAAACCGAAAATTTTTTAAAAAACTTTTTAGCCCCCCCCATTAGGCTGAGGCTATATGCCTGCCTTGGGCTTCCTCACTAAGAATTTAGCCTAGCCAATCTTGTAGCTTTACCCAGCCTGACCTTATTGTGACAGACTCAAAATAAGGATAGTATAGTGACATGATGTCAACAAGGAATGTCCTCGGGGTCAGCGGTTGCGGCCACATTCCCGGCAGCACCACCACCCCATCCAGTGTTCACCAAGAAGCCTGGTCAGCCCAGCTCCGATCCAAGGGCCGCCGCGTCACCAAACAGCGCCTAGCAGTGCTAGCAGCAGTACACGATAACCCCCATTCGACCGCAGACGCCATCGTCACAGCCGTCCGTCAAGAACTACCGGGTATCACCGTACAGTCGGTGTACGTCATCCTTACCGACCTCACCGACATCAACATGCTCCGCAAATTCGAACCACCGGAATCAGCAGGACTCTACGAAACCCGCACCGGCGACAACCACCACCACGCCTACTGCATCCGCTGCGGCACAGTCGAAGATGTGGATTGCGCCATCGGAGCTGCACCCTGCCTAACCCCCAACGATTTCCACGGCATGGCACTGCTCAGCGCCGATGTACTCTACCGAGGCATCTGCGCAAACTGCCAAAACGCCGAAGAAAAAGAAGTGGCCCTCGCCCAGCAAACAGCCGCCAACCAGGCACTCACAAGCTAAGGAAGAGCGTCATCACCCCTGCCGGTCACCTAGCATTAGCCCTAGAAACCAGCAGAAAACAACCCTCACACAGGAAAGTAGGAAAAATGAACAACCCGATTAAGCCCGGTTCATTTACCACCACAGCCCAAGGTGCCCCCGTCGCCTCAGACAACGACTCCCTGACCGTAGGCAACGACGGCCCCGTCGTCCTACACGACGCCTACACCGTAGAAAAACTAGCCCAGTTCAACCGCGAGCGCGTGCCCGAACGCGTCGTCCACGCTAAGGGTACTGGTGCATTCGGTGTCTTCGAGACCACCGAAGACGTCTCCCAGTACACCCGTGCTGCCCTCTTCCAGCCCGGTGTATCCACCGACATGCTCATCCGTTTCTCCACCGTTGCCGGTGAACAGGGCTCCCCCGACACCTGGCGCGACCCCCGCGGTTTCGCCATCAAGTTCTATACCACCGAAGGTAACTACGACCTAGTCGGTAACAACACTCCCATCTTCTTCATCCGCGACGCTATCAAGTTCCCCGACTTTATCCGCTCGCAGAAGCGCCTGCCGGGCAACGGCCTGCGCAACAACGACATGCAGTGGGACTTCTGGAGCCTACGCACCGAATCAGCCCACCAGGTTACCTGGCTCATGGGTGACCGCGGTATCCCTGCAACCTTGCGCCACATGGACGGCTTCGGCTCCCACACCTACCAGTGGATCAACGCCGAAGGCGAGCGTTTCTGGGTCAAGTACCACTTCCGCACCGACCAGGGTAACGACTTCCTGACCGGTGACGAGGCAGCCCGCATTGCCGGTGACAACGCCGACTACCACCGTCAGGACCTCTACGAAGCCATCGAGCGCGGCGACTTCCCCTCCTGGACCCTCTACGTTCAGGTCATGCCCTACGAAGACGCTAAGACCTACCGCTTCAACCCCTTCGACCTGACCAAGGTCTGGCCTCACGGGGACTACCCGCTCATCAAGGTCGGTAAGATGACCCTGAACAAGAACCCCGAGAACTTCTTCGCCCAGATTGAGCAGGCAGCCTTCTCCCCCTCCAACTTCGTTCCCGGTATCTCAGCTTCCCCGGATAAGATGCTCCTGGGCCGCATCTTCTCTTACCCGGATGCTCACCGCTACCGTATTGGCACCAACTTTGCTGACCTGCCCGTCAACTACGCTAAGAACGCTGAAGTCAACAGCTACAGCAAGGAAGGCGCTATGCGCTACACCTTCAACAGCGCAGACACCCCCGTCTATGCCCCCAACTCCTTCGGTGGCCCGCACGCTGACCCCGAGCGCGCCCATGAGGGTTCTTGGGAGGCAGATGGCGCGCTGGTTCGTGCCGCTGCTACCTTGCACGCTGAGGACGATGACTTCGGTCAGGCCCGCGCCCTCTACGCTGATGTGATGGACGATGCCGCTAAGGCCCGTCTGGTTGAGAACATTGCCGGTCACGTCGGTACTGTTGTCTCAGATGAGATTCGTGAGCGTGCCTTCAAGTACTGGGATTCAGTGCACGAAGAGCTAGGTGCCCGCGTACGTGAGGCCTACAAGCACAACAATGAGAAGAGTGACGAGCCCACTCCCCAGACCACCTAGAGTCTGCGGTAGGGCCTAGCCTTTACTGATATAAGCCGCCCCTGGCGTCCTGATGTTCAGGACGTTGGGGGCGGCTTTATGTGTGGTGAGCAGGTTACTGGTGGGGTTGGTTCTGCCCTGGTGTTTTATCCAGCGATATGACGGGGGGCGTCTTCTTCGTCGTGTTCTTTCTTGCCGAAAGGCCACCACCAGGCTGCTTCATCGAGCAGGTACATGGTGGCGGGGATGAAGGTGGTACGGATGAGGAAGGCGTCCATGGCTACGCCTAGTGCAAGGGCAAAGCCGATGGGGCGCACTGCGGTGAGGTGGGAGAAGATGAACCCGGCGAAGACTGCAACCATGATAATGCCGCAGGCAGTTACCACTGTTCCGCCTTGCTTATAGCCTAGGACCACTGCGTCCCCTGCGGTGTGGCCCTTACGGTGGGCATCTCGCATGCCGGAGACGATGAAGATTTGGTAGTCCACTGATAGCCCAAAGAGGATGCCGATGAGCAAGATGGGCAGGAAGGCCAGGATGGGCCCTGGTTGGGTTACACCGAAGATCTCAGCTAGCCAGCCCCACTGGTAGACGGCTACAACGGCGCCAAAGGCGGCCAAGGTGGAAAGCAGGAAGCCGATGGTGGCCATGACGGGCACGATGATGGAGCGGAAGACAAAGGCCATGAGCACCAGGCAGAGAACAATAACTACACCCAGGTAGAGGGGGATGGAGCTTGAGATGCGCTCTGAAATCTCGATATTAGCTACCGTGGAGCCGGTCAAACCGATGTGGGTTGCTGTAGCTTTTTCGGTGGCCTCAAGCTTATCGTTCATGGAGTGAACGGTAGCTAGGGTACTTTCTGCTGAAGGCCCTTCTGTAGGGAAGAAGGCCAAGATGGCTGTGGCCTTGTCGTCGCTTGTTGCAACGATAGCTACACTTTCGATTTTGTTGTTTTTGAGACGGTCGGCCACATCAAGGGCGACCTCGCGTAGACGGGCTTCGTCGTGGGGGACGGCCAGGGTAACTCCGGCGATAATGGGCCCGTTGACGCCTTCACCGAACTTCTCAGAGATTGTTTGGTAGGCCTGGTAGGAGGTTGAGTCGCTGGCTTGGTAGGAGCCATCGGGTAAGCCCAGACGAAGGGAGGTGGTGGGGATGATGGCCAGCACCAGAACGGCTACCGCGATGAGGGTCATGATGAAGGGGTGGCGGGTAACGAACCCACCCCAGCCCTTGTAGGCTGTCTCGATTTCGGCGAGGGCTTCACGGCGGTTACGGGGCACCCGGATTTCTTGGGTGCGGGCCTGGTGGCGTTCGGTGATCTCTTTTCGCTGGGTGCGGGTGAGTAGGCGGGTGCCCAGTAGACCCAGGACAGCTGGAACCAAGGTGAGAGATGAGGCCACTACCAGGGCTACGGAGAAGGCTCCTGCTAAGCCCATGACTGCCAGGAAGGGCAGGCCAGTCAGGCAGAGGGCTGAGAGGGCGATGATGTTGGTCATGCCGGCAAAGAGTACGGAGTGTCCCGCTGTGGAGTTGGCGGTGCCAGCAGCATCGAGCACGCTGGCGCCGTTTCGTAGTTCTTCGCGGAAGCGGTAGAGAATCAGCAGGGCGTAATCGATGCCCACGCCTAGGCCTAGCATGAGGGCGAGGACGGGGTCGGTGGCGGTCATACCGATAAAGGCGGTGCTGGTGTAGACCAGGGCCACTGCGGTTCCTGCACCAATTAGAGCCAGGACGAGGGGAAGGCCCGCAGCTACTACTGCGCGCAGAGTGATGAGTAGGACGATGAAGGCTACAGCCAGGCCGATAATTTCTGAGATGCCGAAGACGTCACTGACGTCCTGGTCGAGTTCGTAGCTGTAGTTGACGGTCAGGCCGGTGTCTTTGAGCGTGTCGAAGGTGCTAAAGACGTCTTCGCGTACAGAAGTAGGGAGGGAGTTGGTGTCTTGGGTAAAAGCGATGGTGACGATAGCTGCGGTGCCGTCATCGCTGACCATGGTGGTCTCCCCTGCCGCGGTGAGTTCCCGCTGGGCAGCATTGACCTTATCTTGGTTTGCGCTCAGGGTGGTGCGGGCCTCAGCGAGGGCTGTTTCTTGGGCTGGTATTTCAGGAGCGATAGCAGCGATTTCATCGTTGCTTAGCCCCTCGGGAAGGGCAGCTTTGGCGGCCTCTAGCTGAGCTTGGCCCTCATCGATTTGTGCTTTGGCTTGAACCAGCTGGGCCTGAGCCTCTTCTAGTTGACTAGCCCCCTGGGTTGCCTTTTCTTCGGCGACAAAGGGGTTGATGGAGCCAGCTACTTCAGGTAGCGCGTCAATAGTGGTCAGGGCCTGGTCAAGGGCCTGTTTGTGGGTGTCGTTGAAGCCCTGGTCGGACTCTAGTACCACATAACCATTGGATACACCGTTGTGGGGGATTTTAGTTTGCAAATCTTCCCGCACAGCCTCGAAGGAGGCTCCAGGCATGGTGTAGCTGGCGGTGGCACCGCGCGCTAAGGTCAGGGCCCCCACTCCGGCTAAGGTCAGAAGCACCAGCCACAGCACAATAGTGGAGCGGGCATGGCGAGCAGCAGCAAGGCCGAGAGTGTGCAGGGCACCGGTCATAAGGAACTCCTGGATAAAAGACGGGGGTTTATTGTGATTCTACTACTGAAATGAGCTGGCGTACTTGCTCCATCGGCAAGGTAGCGTGCGGGGCTAGAGCATTAATACGCACAGCACCACTGTTGCCAGCGGCAAAGAGTTTGAGGGTATCTAGGGCAGGTGCACTTCGTACAACGAGGCTGGGGTCAAGGGCCGCAACTTCAGCTGCTGTTGTAAAGACCAAGGCGATGTTCTCTTCGTCATCATCTGTTTTAAGGACGACGGGGTGCCCGACCGTGTCATCGGGGCGTACCCCCAGCAGAAGCACTGAGGCAGGGGCGGTCAGGGCCATGAGCAGATCGTGCATGTTTTCTTCTAGCAGTGCACGCTGGGCGGGCATATTGTGCGGTGACCCGATAACCCACTGAATCTGGGCTTTTTCGATAAAACACTCGTGGTCGCTACCGGGGTCTAGCACCAGCACGTCGATAGAGTCATCGTGAGCTACCTGCAAGAAAACCTTCATGGCGTGCTCTACCACCAGGCGGGGGTTAGGTTCCTTAAGCACCTGAGCTGAATACCTTTGGGCAGGTTCGCTACCTGTGTAAGCAGTTAGCGCCCTCATACCGTTAGCCAGGCGTAATACCTGATAGTTCAGTTGAGCAGGCCCCTGAGTGTTAGAAGCGCTCTGAGTGATATCCATGATGAGATTACCGGCCTGGGCGGTACGAACAACATTAGCTAGGGACTGCTCGCTCCTGGCAGCAGCGAAGCTCGCTAAGGCCTCCGTCAGGTAGGGGTTAACGGGGCCGACTGGCAGCTGACCTTCCTTACCGGTCTCTGCGAAACCTGTGCCCCGGCGTCCTGCCAAACGCACAGCCGCCCACTCAGGAATGTACTGCTCATCGCGAGGGAAAGACTCAAAGTGTGAGCGAATATCACGGGCACTTAGACGGCCTTCACCGTTCCAGTCCACCGGCTCATGCGCCCGGTCGTAGGACGCCCCAATCTGGTACTGGGGGTCAGGCCAGTCACTTGCAGTAATGACCACTGAGGCAGTAAACCAGGTTCCCTCACCTTCTATGAAAGAAGCATGTTGCAGCTGCTCAATGGCCGGCAGTACCGGGCTATCAGGCTTAATGGGGCCCACGCTGCCTACATGGTCCTGATCATCACGGGATTCGGTAATACGCACAAAAACAGTTTCAGACAGGGGCTTGATATCGAGTACCAGCTCATTCCAGCCAGCTTCAACCTTGACCGTGCCCAGCATCCAGCTACCGATGGTATTCAGGGCATCTTGCACCATAGCGGGGCGTTCGATCTCGGAGTAACGGGGCGAAGAAAGCGACATACTGTTCCTGAAGGTTGGGATGAAGCAGACCCTACCGGCCTCACCACGGGGTAGAGCCAAAGGGCGCAAGTTATCTACCCTATTAAACCAAGAAACTACCCGCACTGGGGCGCAGCACCCCCGCCGGGGCACTGGGTGATTTTTACCTAGTTTCCTCAAGGTCACTGAATATAACAGAAATTCAAGCGCTCATTACGATAAAAAGGTGCGTGAGCCCCTCAAGAGTTGCTAGCCTTGAGCGTATGACTACTACACTGCAGGATCTGATTGACGATTCAATCTTTATCTCCACCGAGTACCAGGCCCGCCTTGCTGAAATCAGCGACGGCGCAGAATGGACGGTGGATTTCTCTGCACCGTCATTCACCCTCCAGTCTGATGCTTCCGTAAGCCTCACCCCCTACCTCTTAGGCACCGAATCCGAGAACCGCGGTTCCTGGATCTGGTCCTGGCAGGAGCTCGGTCACTTCCCCGACCGCGTCGTTTCGGCAGCAATCCAGGCGCGTGAAGGCGGAGCGAAGCACCACATCTCTGAGCTCACCACCGATGAGCTCCCCCTCGACCCCGCCCTGGCCCGCAAGCTGACCCTAGCTTCTAAGGCCCTCACCGGCATCTACGCCCACTACCCGGTCACCGCCGGGGCCGGCGTCCGCGCTTGGATTTTGCTCGATGGCAGCCAGCTTGAGCTTGAGGCCCCCACCGTTAACCGCATGGGCCAGGTCATGGCCCAGGCCCTCCAGACCGGCACCGCAGTAAACCACCTACGCGCCGTAGATTCCTACGCCAAGCTGCGCGGTGCCCACATTGCCTGGGACACCGAAGCAACCGCCGTCATTACTGCTTCGGACGGTGCCCTACGCCTCTGGTTCGATCAGGGCAAGATTTCAGGTATTGAGGCTGCTGAGCCTCAAGCCGGTGCGGACGAACTAGCCCGCCTGGGCCTGACCGCCCGCAACCTGCGTGAGCAGCTTGCTTCTGAACGTCAGGGCATCGAAGCTGTCGCCGCACAGGAGGCCGCAGACCAGATCGCAGCCCGCGAAGAAGCAGCCCGCACACAGGCTGAAGAAGCTGCTCGTGAAGATGAGGCCCGCGCTGAGGCCGCCCGCGCAGCCGAGGCTGAAGCCCTCGCCGCAGAACAGGCAGCCCTCGAAGCTCGCGAGGCTGAAATTACTGCCGCCCAAGAGCGTGCCGCCGCCCAAGCTGCTGAGGCTGAGCGTCGCCAGAAGGAAGCCGCCGAGCAGGCAGCTCGTGAAGAAGAAGTCGAAGGTACCATCACCACCGACCGGGTCTACCCCAACGCCGAGCAGCCCTACGACCGCGAACCTACCGAAAATGCTCGCCCGGGCCGCGTCACCACCAGCACTATTGCTGATAAAGACATCGTGCGTGAAGAACCCGCCCAGGTAGAAGAGCCCAAGGCTGGTTCCCTCGCCGCAGAGCGCACCCTGGAAGAGACTGAACAGGTCGAGCAGGGCACTGCTGACCAGCAGAAGGTTGAAGAGACCGCCCGCCCTGCCTCAGATATCCGCCTGGCTGGCCAGGCCCCTGACCTTGAAGCTGAGCGTGCAGAAGCTGCAAGCAAGCCCAAGACTAAGGACGAGAAGAAGGGCTTCTTCAGCCGTTTCTTCGGCCTCTAAATTCTCACAAGAGCACCCCTGCAGTGGCTACCTGGCACCAGCTAGGTAGCCACTGCCGTCTCAGGAGTAAGCTTGAGAAAGAGAAAACGCCCTAGGCGCCCCCTACCCCAGGAGCCTCCTAGCTGCTAGCGCTCCTAGGCATACCAAAAGAAAACGAGGAAGACACCGGTGAGCACAGTCAAAAACGAGCAAGTAACCGGCGGCCTCTACGCCTTTTCCTGCTATCTCATCTGGGGGCTCTTCCCCCTCTACTTCATGCTGACAGCCCCAGCCAGCCCCCTAGAGATTGTGGCTGGCCGAGTGCTCTTCTCACTCATCTTCTGCCTGCTTCTGCTCTCCCTCACCCAACAGCTCAAAAAACTAAAGGCCCTACTGGGCAACCTGCGGCAGGTGGGCCTACTACTGGTCGCCAGCCTACTCATTTTTGGTAACTGGCTCCTCTACATCATTGCAACCACCAACAATAACGTCATGGAAGCATCCCTGGGCTACTATATCAACCCCATCGTTTCTGTAGCCCTCGGCGTCATCTTCTTAGGCGAACGCCTACGCACCCTTCAATGGGCCGGCATCGGCCTTGCGATACTAGCAGTCTTAGTGATGGTAATCTTCTACGGCTCAGTACCCTGGCTGGGGCTGGGGATGGCCTTCACCTTTGGCTTCTACGGGCTGGTGAAGAAACAGGTAGGGGCAATCCCAGCCCTCGTATCTTTGAGCGTGGAAACCCTACTACTAGCCCCACTAGCGGCAGTGCTCATGTGGCACTTTGCTCAGAGCGGCCGCCTCACTCTTCTCTCAGAAGGCCCAGCGCATTTCTGGATTCTGGCAGCAAGCGGTATCATCACAGCAGTGCCCCTACTGCTCTTTGCAGGAGCCGCCGCGCGCATCCCCCTCACCGTCCTAGGTATGGTGCAGTATGTTGGCCCTACTCTCCAGTTCCTCCTAGCCCTCTTCGTCACCCAAGAACACCTCTCAGCCGGCCGCTGGGCTGGTTTTGTGCTGGTCTGGGTAGCGGCAGCCTTCTTCATCACCGACTCGTTGCTCACCCAGCGTAAGGGCCCGGGCCAGCGTCCGCCCGCTGTGGTACCTTCCCCCGATACCAATACCGGCATGCTCCCCCAGATAAAACCCAACTAGACCCTACCCACACCAGATAAAAGCAGCACAGGCTCACCTTCAGCGGGCCTGTGCTGCTTTTTATTCTCGTTTGAGGTAGACCCCTTACTGGGCGGTGGGGTTAAGCACGCGAGAGAGGAAAAGCTGAGTACGCTCATGCTGGGGGTTGCCAATCACAGCGTCAGCGGGGCCCTCCTCGACGACGACCCCGCCGTCCATGAAGACCACGCGGTCAGCTACATCGCGGGCAAAGGCCATCTCGTGGGTCACCACAATCATGGTCATACCTTCGGCAGCGAGCTGACGCATAATAGAGAGCACATCGCCCACAGTCTCAGGGTCCAGGGCACTGGTGGGCTCATCAAAGAGCATGAGGGAAGGGTCCATCGAAAGTGCACGGGCAATAGCCACACGCTGCTGCTGACCACCTGAAAGCTGATCCGGGTGGCGGGCGGCCTTATCGGCCAGGCCAACCTTTTCAAGATGGGCCAGGGCAATCTTCTGGGCCTCTTCCTTAGAACGCTTCAAGACCTTCACCTGGGCAACCGTGCAGTTTTCCAGCACGGTCAGGTGAGGGAAGAGGTTGAACTGCTGAAAGACCATGCCCACGGTACGGCGCATAGCATCAATATTTACATCAGGGTCAGTAACAGAGTGCCCGGCCACCTCAATGCTGCCGGAGTTAGGGGTCTCTAGCAGATTGACACAGCGGAGCAGGGTCGATTTGCCTGACCCGGAAGGGCCAACCAGGCACACTACCTGGCCGGGGGCTACCGACATGTTAATACCTTTAAGTACTTCTACTTCACCGTAGGACTTATGCAGGTTGGTGATGGTGACGGAGGCAAGTGCGATCTGAGAAGTCATAGCTGGTTCTTCCTGGGGTAGGTGGGGGCGTTACTTACGGGAGCGGGCCTTGGCACGCTTTTCGAAGCGGCGGGCAAGGAAGCCCAGCGGGACGGTAATCAGCAGGTAGCAGGCACCTGCCAACACGAGCGGGGTAAGGCCAGCACCGGAACCTGAGATCCCTTCACGGCCGAACTTAGTCAGCTCGTACTGGGCCACAGACATGCCCAGCAGGTAGACCAGGGAGGAGTCCTTAGTCAGCAGAATAATCTCGTTGGTCAGCGGGGGAAGCACGATACGGAAGGCCTGGGGAATAATAACAGTGACCATGGCCCGGGTGTGGCTCATGCCCAGTGACCGGGCAGCCTCGTACTGACCCTTGGGCACAGCCTCTAGGCCAGCACGCAGCACCTCACCAATGTAAGCTGCTGCGACCATACCCAGGGCCAGCATGACAGTGACGTAGTTATTCAGACGCAGACCAAAAGCCAGGGGAATACCGTAACCAAAAGCGATAAAAACCAGCAGGGCAGGCAAGCCGCGGAAAAGTTCAATGTAGAGAGAAGCCAACCAACGGTAGGGAGCAACCGATGAAATCTTCATCAGGGCCAAGAGAATACCGCCGCTTAGGCCTACCACGAAGCCTAGAGCCGTGTAAATCAGGGTGTTCTTCAGGGCAACTGTGATGATGTTGGGGAACTGCTGAACAATAATCTCAGGGTTGAAGACCTTATCGCGCAAGGTTCCCCAGTCAGCGACAAGGATAACGACGAGGGCGATAATAGCCAACAGCGCGTACTGGGCATAGCGGGCATAGGTTTGTTTCTGCCGGGTCGATAGTGCCATGGGTGGTCTTCCTTCTTGTCCCGGCTGCCCGGGAGCGTATCGGCGTAGGAGGGGAGATATACGGGTGGGGGTAGGCTGCGTTAACGCTAGCCTACCCCCATTGGTGAGCTTGGGTTTATGCTAATACCCCTTGCCCTAGATTACTGGGATACGCCCAGGTACTTTTTGCGTAGGTCTGCCAGGCGACCGTCCTCTTCCATCTTCTGGAGGGTGCCGTTAGCAGAATCAAGCAGGGCAGTATTCTCTGTAGCTACAGCACCAGCGATCTGTTCGCCGGTCTCAATTTCCTGCACCACAGTGAGGGAAGAATCAGAGGTCAGCATGGCAGAAAGGACGGTGATGTTACCGACGATGGCATCGACCTGGCCGGTCTGTACTGCCTGAAGGAGCAGGCCACTGTCTTCGTACTGGATGGTGTTAGCGCCAGCGTCCTGGGCGTACTTCTCGCCGCTGGTTGCCTGCTGAACACCAATGTTGCGGCCAGCCAAATCAGCGTCGCCCTTGATAGTGGAACCAGCAGGAACCAGAATTGCCAGGTTGTCATCGACGTAGGAGTCGGTGAAGTTCATAACGGTCTTGCGCTCATCGGTAATGGTGATACCAGAAAGAGCAATATCGCACTGCTTGGAGGAAAGAGCTACACCTGACTGGATACCCTCAAAACTGGTGGTAAACATGATGGGCTCTACACCCAAATCTTCTGCGATAGCTGCGGCGATGTCGGCATCCAGACCAACAATTTTGCCGTTTTCTTCATACTCGAAAGGAGCGTAGGGCGGGTTAGTGCAGACGGTGAGCTTACCCTCTGAAATCAGGGAAACACCTGATTCGGTGGTGGTGCCGGTGCCGGAAGAACCGCAAGCAGTGAGCATCAGGGCAACTGCGGCGAGCGCGAAGGGGGCCTTCTTCATGGGTGTACCTCGTATCAAGACGGTGGGGGTGCGATGTGCTTTGAGCTATATTCTGCCCCGGCATACGTATAAATGCAATCTTATGCATGACTATTCATTATGAATTTTTGGGCGCCTCAAAGGTGAGCTTTAATGACAAACATGACAAAATAGGCAGGGTGAACCGAGCAGACCTTAACAAAAAGACCAGCGACATCTCTTCCATGTTCGATCAGGTAGCTGAACGCTACGACCTGATGAACGGCATCATGTCTTTGGGTCAACACATCTACTGGCGTAAAGAGACTGTGGCCGCGGTCGATGCCCGCCCTGGCCAGAAGGTGCTGGATGTTGCAGCCGGTACTGGCACTTCGTCTGAACCTTTCGCTGACGCCGGTGTTAAGGTAATCGCCGCAGACCTCTCTGAGGGCATGCTGGCGGTTGGCCGACGCCGCCGCCCTGATATTGAGTTTGTGCAGGCAGACGTCACTCATCTGCCTTTTGCAGATGAAGAATTTGATGCTGTCACTATGAGCTACGGTTTGCGTAACGTAGCTGATTACCCCCGGGCTCTGCGTGAGCTCTACCGGGTGACCAAGCCGGGCGGACGCATCGTCATTAACGAGTTCTCCACTCCCACTTTCGCTCCTTTTCGAGCTATCTACCGCAACTATATTATGAAGCTGATTCCGCCTATTGCGCGTAAGATCTCTTCAAACCCCGAAAGCTATGAGTACCTGGCTGAATCTATTCTTAGCTGGCCTACTCAGGAGGAACTGGCTGGCCACTTTACTGAAGCTGGCTGGCAGGGAGTGCAGTATAAGAATCTGACCGGCGGTATTGTAGCTTTGCACCGTGCTTATAAGCCTGAGCAGTAACCCGGTAGACTTACATCAGCAGCTCACCGCGGCTCAGGGCCGCAGCCACCCACCGAAGAAATGTGAAAGACACCGTGACTGAACCCACCAGCTCCTCTGTGAGCGCTCATGTGCTCATGCCCGAAGCTGACTTCAACCTGCCCAAGGGGTTTGAGCTCATTGCGCAGGACGCTGAACTCGGCCCCAAGATGCTTGAGGCTCTTTCGGAAATTGAGCAACGCCTCGACCGCGCAGTTGCTCAGACTAACTATCTTGCAGATGTAGCCTCCCGTCATCTTCTTTCAGCAGGCGGTAAGCGGGTGCGCCCTCTGCTGACTTTGCTGGCCGCAGAAGCAGGTGGCGGTATCAATGATCGAGTCATTGACGGGGCTGTTGTGGTTGAACTGACCCATCTGGCCACTCTCTACCACGATGATGTGATGGACGATGCCCCCAAGCGTCGCGGTGTAGATACTGCCCAAAATATTTGGGGTAATTCTGTTGCCATTTTGACTGGAGACCTTATTTTCTCCCGTGCCTCACTCATGGTCTCAGAGTTAGGTGGGCGTGCCTTGGCTATCCAGGCGCAGACTTTTGAACGTCTGGTGCTGGGCCAGCTCTTTGAGACGACTGGCCCTGAGAAGAATGAGGATATCCTCAGCCATTACATTAAGGTGATTGAGGGTAAGACTGGTTCTCTTATTGCCGCTGCTGGCTCCTACGGCACTATTCTTTCTGATGCCCCTGAGGCTACCGTACAGATGTTGGCCCGTTACGGTGAACTTGTTGGGGTGGCTTTCCAGCTGGCTGATGACGTGATTGATGTGACCAGCTCGGGTGCCGCCTCGGGCAAGACCCCTGGCACTGACCTGCGTGAGGGTGTGCCTACCTTACCTACTATTTTGCTCGATCGGGCAGCAGCAACCGGTGACCTTGAAGCCCAGCATGTGCAGCAGCTTATTCAGGGAGATTTGAGCAGTGATGAGGCCCTGGCTGAGGCTGTTGCGGCGCTCTCGGCGCACCCGGTCACTGAAGAGGCCTGGAAGCTTGCCTACCAGTGGGCTGATGACGCTATCGCGACCATTGAGCCGCTGCCTGATTCAGTGATTAAAGAAGCGCTTAAGTCTTTCGCTCACGCTGTTGTTCACCGCGACGCCTAGAACTTTTCTTAGCTATCCGCCCCTAGCTCTTATCTGCCAGCCCTGGCGCAAAGAGCCTAGGGGCGGATAACTTTTACCTTAATACCGTTCTCGCCCCAGGCTGCTGCCAGCTCTTCAAGCTGGGCTGTGTGAGGGGTGGTGAAGAAGCGGCGGATAGCGGGAGCAAACTTCTGCTGCTGGGCTAGCTGACCGTGTTCAAGGGTGGAGAAGATACCGCCGCCACGGTCATCGTAGACCAGCACTTCAAGGTCGGGTTTACGTTCGGTTGGGCCGATATTGAGAGAACCGCTATCGTGCAAGAAGGTCAGATCGCCCATCAGGAGGCGTACTGGGCGGTTAAGGGCTAGGGAGATACCGGATGCGGTGGCTATAGTGCCGTCGATACCGGCTAGGCCACGGTTGGCAAAGACCAGGGGTGAGGCAGCTAGGGGTGGGGCAATGAGGTCCAGGTCGCGGATCAGGTTAGAGGAACCAAGAACCAGCACCGCGTCATCCTCTAGGCAGGTACGCCAGGTGGTATCGGCAAGGGCGTAGCCTGCGGTGCGGTCAGCAGATTCAGCCCCGAGCCGGTCAGCGGCAGTAGAGACACCCGCACGATAGTCACTCACCACCTGGGCTAGCTGGTGGGCAAGTTCCTGCCCGGTTTCGCACCAGCTCAAAGCCCAGTCTTCTCCGCCCTCGGTTTTAGCTCCTTGGCCAGTACCGGCAAAGTCTGCCAGGGCGGTGAGGGATTCTATGCGGGGGATATCCAGGGCCCCAGGCTCATACCAGGGGGCAGGGGCTGGTAGGTAGAGGGCACGCTCTACGGCGGGGTTAGCTAGCAAGGTGGCAACCGGCCGGGAAAGGGTGGGGTGGCCGAAAATAGCGACCCGCTCAATCTGTTTGCCTAAAGGACCAGCAAGTACCTGCCGGTAGGCGGGAACTGCCAGGGGCGAGAAACGGGCATTAGAGGAGGGTTCAGCTAGCAGGGGTAGGCCCTGCTCTTGGGCAAAAGCCTGGGCGATAGGCCCGGCCCCGTCACCGGCCACAACCACGGTGCGACAGGCGGTAGCAGATCGGCCCGTCCGCCTAGTATCCCTACTAGCGGGAGGGGTCTCTAGCCAGCTAGCTGCGGTGGGATCAGCTGGGGGCAAGGCAGTAGCCGGTGCTGGCGGGTTCTCGGCCAATGACCGTGCCCAGCGCTCTAGAATCTGCTGATCTAGAGGGCTGGGGGTTAGCGGGGTATCAAAGGCCAGATTAATCTGGGCAGGGCCCATAGGGGTAGCTGACCGCACCCCCCAGTTCTCTGCCGAGTGCCCCGTCAGAGCAGCCAGCACCGCATTGAGCTGGGCACTTTGAGGGTCAGCCGGATCAGCCGAATAATTCTCAAGAGTGCAGGACGCCCGCGTGTGAGCAGGTGCGATAGTCTGCTGATCAGTGGTCTGGTTAGCGCCGGTACCCTGGAGCCGGGCAGGCCGATCAGCTGAGAGCAAGGCCAAGGGAACCCCCGCATGGTAGGCCTCCATGAGAGCAGGCAGGCACTCCCCCACAGCCGTGCCGCTGGTGGTGACAAGACCGACTGGCTGGCCACTGGCCTTAGCTATTCCTAGGGCAGTGAAGGCAGCGCTACGTTCATCAATACGCACATGGGCTTCAAGAACCCCGGCCTGGTCTAAAGCCGCAAGGGCATAAGCCAGGGGCGCTGAACGGGAGCCAGGAGCAATAAGAACATGCCGCATACCAGCCCGCACCAGGGTATCAAGCACAGAAATAGCGGTCACAAAAGAAGTGGAAGGTGCATCAGTCACCTCACCAGTTTACGGGCTCCCCACCCCTCACATTGGCTAAGGGACCCTACCTCTCTAACTGTCACTTCCCTCTATCTCTTGCTCTAAGAGGCGGTAGCAGGCCTCAATACGGCGGTGCCACCAGGCAGTTCGCTCAGGGCTAGCCACCACCTGCTCTAACAAAGAAGCCTCAGGGGTAATATCCCGCAGAGGCAGGTAACCGTCCCGGGCCACAAGAGAGGCGCTGGTGACGTCCTGACCCATCAAGGACACCGTACCCAAACCACACCCATAAGGCAGCTCAGGCAAAGCCGCAGCCAAAGCCGCCCCCGTACGAATACCCACCGAACTCTCTAAAGCAGATGAAACAACCGCAGGCAAACCAGCCTGCTCCACCACCCTCAGCGCCCGCCGCACCCCACCCAGAGGGGCAGCCTTAATAATCAGCAAATCAGCAGCCCCCAAGCGAGCCACCCGCAAGGGGTCATCAGCCTTACGCACAGCCTCATCAGCAGCAATAAGGAGAGGATTACCATGCTCACGTAACCGATCACGCACCCGAGCCAAACCCTCAACACCCGGCACAGGCTGCTCAGCGTAGAGCAGGTCATAGTCAGCGAGCTCACTCAAGGCACGCACAGCCTGGTCTTCCTGCCACCCACCATTAGCATCCACCTTCACACCGGCCCCAGGGCAAAGAGCACGCACAGCCGCCACCCGGGCCAGGTCTTGAGCCAAAGATTCCTCAAACGGCAGCCCGGCCTCAGCCACCTTAATCTTGACCTCGCCTATCTGCCCCTCATAACGGGCCAGCACAGCCTCCACCTCATCAGCAACCACCGCCGGGACCGTAGCATTAAGCGGAATCCGCGCACGGAGCGGCCGCGGGTAAGGCAACCATGCCGCCTCAAGAGCGCAAGCTAACCAGGCTGAGGCCTCCCCCGGCTCATACTCAGTAAAAGGGGCGAACTCCCCCCAGCCTGCCGGGCCCTGAATCAGAGCAGTTTCCCGCAGCGTCACCCCACGAAACCTCACCCGCATAGGAAGAGCCACCACACAGGCGCCAGCCAAAACACTCTCTAACGGGGGCAGAGAAAAACCGGGAGATAAGGTACGAGCTGTCATATCTTCTAATCTAGACCCCTCCCCCACTTCTGCACGATTCCTGACAGGCATTCGCGCAACATTAGGGGTTCTCTCAGGAAAGTCCCATGTGAGTTTGCCACA
This sequence comes from Rothia sp. 88186D007BW, assembly GCF_053544215.1. Classification (NCBI taxonomy): domain Bacteria; kingdom Bacillati; phylum Actinomycetota; class Actinomycetes; order Micrococcales; family Micrococcaceae; genus Rothia; species Rothia sp. 88186D007BW. The sequence goes on from NZ_JBPPTR010000001.1 coordinate 167,128, forward strand.
ATAGCAGTACGAGCTGAGTCTGTTAGCCTCTAAAAGGGCCTGGACTAAAAAGTTTTGCGCACACTCTGAGGCTGAAGTAACAGCCACAGGTGGGTAGACTCGGTGATGTATCTACAGGCAGTAGAAAGGTCTTTGGGATAACTGTGAGTTTTGAGAAGCGTAATTCTAACGCTGTTTCTAGCACAGCTGACGACGCCACAAAGGTGCTATCGCCCCAGGCCTATGACGACCGCACAATCCCCTTACCGGCTTACCCCGGCGACGATGCCACAGAGCTACTCCCCACCAACCGCCCCTCTTCAACAGGGTCAGGAGCCTTTGTTACTGGCCCCACCCGGCTCCTGCCGACTCAACGGGCCTTCGGCACCAACGGCGCACCAGCTCGCCCTAGCCCAGCCCAGCGAGGCTACGGGCTTACACCGTACACTCAGGCAGCGCACTCAGGTGAGGACTCCCCCTCAGGCCGCCTACACATGCTCACCCCCTCCCACATCCGGCAGACCCGCCCCTCACTGTGGACCCTAATCCAGCACTTCTTCGCAGCTGGCACCCTCTTCTGCTTTCTATTAGCTTCCTTCGTTTTCTTTCTGACCACACCCACAGGCCAGGAACTCGACGAGATTTCCTTCCAAGAATTCTCCTACCGATTCATGACCTACACTGAGCAGACCTCAACCCTGCTCGACTCCATCCCCACCGCAGCCGGTATCACCGCAGCTATCGGCATCCTTTTCGTGCTGGTCTGGAAGCACCGCTTTGTGCCAGCCCTCGTTGGCCTAGCCATCGCAGTCGGCGCTAATGTAACCACTCAGCTGCTCAAAAACTACATCATCGTCAAACCCAACCTGGGTATCCAAGAGGCACTGGGCAACTCAGCCCCCTCAGGCCACACCACCTTCGCCGCAGCAGCAGGCCTAGCCCTCTTCATAGCCTCACCCAAACGCTTCCGCCCCACCGTAGCTCTCATCAGCATGGTCTTTACGGTAGCCGCCGGTTATTCCACCGTCATCAACGGCTGGCACCGCCCAGCCGATGTGGTCACCGCAATTCTCATCACCGGCCTCTGGGGCGTGCTAGGCCTCGTCATTTTGCGTTTCATGCGCTCAGAAGAACTGGATATGAGCAACACCCAACGGACAGGTCTTATTCTGGTGCCCTTGTTGTCCATCTCAGGTTTCTTCTCAGGCTTCTGCGCCCTAGCCCTCTACTGGGTGACCTACACCAACCCAATCCCAGGTTCAGCCTTTATGGCTGCAATCTGCTTCATCGCAGCAGTAGCAGCCCTCACCACCAGCACCCAGGTCGCCCTCCTACGCCCTCAGAACAAGCAACGCAGCGCCTACCGAAAAGTCTGGGCCTACTAAGAAAAAGCCTTTAAACACAAAGTTGCCCAGCTAAACGCTAGGCAACTTCGGGCTCAGCACCCACATACGCTGCGGGCCTAACCAGTAAAAACTTACCCCCGGCCCAAGGTAATAGGGCCAGTCAAACCAGACGGGGAATCACCATCAAAAATGACAGTAGAAAGCCCCTGCCCCTCAGCCTCACGAGCTTCAAGCGTGAGCAGACGATCTAGCAGCAGGCGAGTAGAGCCACCCGAATAGGGAAGCTGATACATGGAGGCAGTAGTAGCCCCCTTAACCTTCTTCACAGCAGAATCAGCAATTTTCTGCACAGCCTCTTCCATAGTCTCAGCCATACGCTCAATGAAGGAACTCTCAACCGCAGCCCCATGACCGGGCACAAAAATACGGTAACGGTCAAGCCCCGCCAAGGTGCGCAAAGTGCTCACCCACAGTTCAGGGTAAGAATCATCAAAGGCAGGGTCTGAGCCCTGCTCCACAGTATCACCGGTAAAGAGCACGTCATCAACGCCCACCAGCACATCGCCATCAGTATGCGCCAACCCCAGGTACATGAGCGTCACAGCACGCTGCCCTAGCTCTACACGGGTAAAAGCCGGGCGGGTACCATCACCCGGTAAAAGACGGGTCGGCACCACAAGCTCAGTATTAGGGCCCTGCTGGTGCGCCATCTCAGGTTCTAACACCTCAACATAAAGACGCTGGCGGTCCCCATAACTTTCAATAGCACGAGCCGTCCGTGGATGAGCCCAAATATCAGTGACCCCATCAGCTGCAAAGACGGCATTACCCATGAAGCGATCAAAGTGCGCGTGGGTATTAACCGCCACCAAAGGAAGGTCAGTGACCCGGCGTACCGCTCGAAGAACCTCAGCTCCCTGACGCGGCCCAGCACCGGTATCAATGACCATAGCCTTCTCGGCACCCACAATCAGGCCGGAGTTAAGACGGTAGTTATCCGTTGAGATCTGATAGATACCATCGGCAATTTCAAGAGTTCTAGCCATACCCTCTAAATTACTTGAAATACACACTGCCCACCGGGTTTACGAGTAGCTAGACAGTTATTTCTCACCACATTACCCTTTTTGCAAACATTACAGCTAGTCAGAACAACCCTATGTGATAAAAATATGCACCTTCACAAAGCCATGCCACCCACAATATCAACCTAACCCCACCCCCGCAGCACGGGCACTAGACTGGTGAAATGACCTCTACCCCTGCCAGCCCCACACCCTGCGGCCGCTACGCCCCCTCCCCCTCAGGGGACCTACACCTAGGCAACCTACGCACCGCCCTACTAGCCTGGATGATGGCCCGCTCAGCAGGAGGCCGCTTCGTGATGCGGGTAGAAGATCTAGACCGAGTCAAAAAAGGGGCAGCAGAACGCCAACTAGCTGACCTTACCGCCCTAGGCATCGACTGGGACGGGCCGGTACTCTACCAATCCACCCGCCTCAGCGCCTACGCGGACGCCCTCGCCCACCTCCGCCAAGCAGGGCTAGTCTACGAATGCTACTGCACCCGCAAAGAAATCCAGGAGGCCTCCACCGCCCCGCACGGTGCCCCCGGCGCCTACCCCGGCACCTGCCGCAACCTTACCGAGGCAGAACGCACCGAGCGCAGACAGGTGCGGCCGGCGTCCTTACGCCTCAAAGCCCAGGTAAAAGAATGGACGGTCACCGACCGCTTTGCCGGGCCCTACACCGATGCAGTAGACGACTTCGTACTCGTACGAGCCGATGGGGTCTACGCCTACAACCTCGCCTGCGTAGTTGATGATAACTACCAGGGAGTCACCGAAATAGTACGCGGCGATGATCTGCTGCCCTCCGCACCCCGCCAAGCCTACCTAGCCCAGCTACTAGGATTACAAGTACCCACCTACGCCCACGTACCGCTAGCCCTCAACACCGAAGGCAAACGGTTAGCCAAGCGGGATGGGGCCGTCACCCTAGCCGAGCTCACCGCCGCCGGGGTGAGCAGTCAGCAAATGATGCGCATGATTGCAGCCTCCATCCCCCTACCACCACTCACCGGAACGCAGACAGGCGGCAACAGCCCCCGCCTGCCCGAAACTGCCGCCGAAATGCTCACCGTCTTCACCCCAGAAAACATCCGCCAGGCCCCCTGGATTGTGCCCCTCCAAGAGCCGCAAGATGCACACCCATAAATATCTCGAGTAACCTACATCAAGATACTTTTAGACAAACCACACATCATCACCCACCATTCCAAGAGGAAATCATGAGTAACACCACCTACCAACTGGTGGCCCTAGCCATCTACTTCGCCGCCATGGTCGCCATCGGCCTCTGGGCCAAAACCAAAAACAAGAACCTTGACGACTATGTGCTCGGAGGGCGTTCCCTCTCCCCCACCGCAGCAGCCCTATCAGCAGGTGCCTCCGACATGTCCGGCTGGCTCCTCATGGGCCTACCCGGGGCCCTCTACGTCACCGGCCTCGCCGAATCCTGGATTGCTATCGGCCTCACCATCGGCGCCTGGCTCAACTGGAAATTCGTAGCACCCCGCCTCCGCGCCTACACTGAGGTCTCCCGCAACTCCGTAACCGTTCCCTCCTTCTTCCACAACCGCCTGCGTGACCCCCGCGGCATCATCCGCATCTTCGCGGCCCTCGTCATTCTCATTTTCTTCACCTTCTACGTCTCCTCCGGCATGGTCGCCGGTGGCGTCTTCTTCCAATCATCCTTCGGTGGCAACTACCACACCGGCATGCTGCTCGTTGCTGGCATCACCGTAGGCTACACCCTCTTCAGCGGCTTCCTCGGCGCTACCTACACCGATGTCGTACAGGGCCTGCTCATGCTCACCGCCCTCATCGTGCTACCCGTCATGGCCCTCGTCTATGTAGGCGGCTTCACCGGACTTGAAACCACCATCGAATCAGTCAACCCCACCGCCCTCTCCCTCTTTGCAGGCACCACCGTGCTAGGCATCCTCTCCTCCGCAGCCTGGGGCCTAGGCTACTTCGGTCAGCCCCACATCATCGTGCGCTTCATGGGCCTACGTTCCGCTCAGGACGCCACCGCCGGCCGCCGCATCGGCATCACCTGGATGATCGCCACCCTCGTTGGTGCCATGAGCGCTGGCCTTATCGGTATCGCCTACTTTGCCCGCCACCCCGAAGCTAGCCTAACCGACGCCACCAACGCCGAATCTGTATTCCTGGATCTCTCCCAGATTCTGCTTCACCCCCTGCTGGCAGGGTTCGTGCTCGCAGCTGTGCTTGCAGCTATTATGTCTACCCTCTCCTCTCAGCTCATTGTCTGCTCCTCCGCTCTAGCTGAAGACCTCTACAAGCTCACCAGCGGCGGCAAAGAACTCTCAGATACCAAGGGCCTCTGGCTAGGCCGCGCAGGCGTACTGGTTATCTCTGTCATTGCAGGTCTACTGGCCTGGGACCGTGATTCCTCAGTGCTTTCCCTCGTCTCCTTCGCCTGGGCTGGTTTCGGCGCAACCTTCGGCCCCATCGTGATTCTCTCCCTCTACTGGCGCAAGCTCACCGCAACCGGCGCCGTAGCAGGTATGATCGCAGGAACCATCACCATCTTCGTCTGGGGCTACAACGAGGTCCTCTCTGGCTACATGTACGAGATTGTGCCCGGCTTCCTCATCAACCTACTCGTTGCCTACCTGGTATCAATCGCAACCTACAAGGCTGATTCTCTCGAAGCAATCGAAATTAACGAAGAGTTCGACCGCGCCGTGGAACTCTCCCACTAACGGCTTCTTCTCATCAGGACGCCGCACCCCGCTCCCCTGCCCCTCAGGCAGGAAGGCGGGGTGCGGCGTCCGCGTCTTTTCTCTAGAGAAAGCAACCTGCCACGGCTGTGCCCTAGGTAGACTGGTGGCTATGACTAACCAACTTCCTGCCAAAGTCTCTGACATTTTTGACCCCCACCAGTGGCGCCTAGTCGAAGGCTTTGAAAACCTCACCGACATCACCTACCACCGCCAGGTAGAACGCAACGAGGCCGGTGAGATCCTGCGCGACCTACCGACCGTCCGTATCGCCTTCGACCGGCCCGAGGTACGCAACGCCTTCCGTCCGCACACCGTCGATGAGCTCTACCGGGTGCTGGACCACGCCCGCATGACCTCCAACGTGGGTACCGTACTGCTGACCGGCAACGGCCCCTCAGCCAAGGACGGCGGCTGGGCCTTCTGCTCCGGCGGGGACCAGCGCATCCGCGGCCGCGACGGCTACCGCTACGCAGAGGGCGAGACCCGCGACTCAATTGACCCAGCCCGTGCTGGCCGCCTGCACATTCTAGAAGTACAGCGCCTGATTCGCACCATGCCCAAGGTAGTTATCGCCCTAGTCTCCGGCTGGGCAGCAGGCGGTGGCCACTCCCTGCATGTGGTCGCGGACCTGACCATCGCCTCAGAAGAATACGGCAAGTTCAAGCAGACCGACGCGACCGTTGGGTCCTTTGACGCAGGCTACGGCTCTGCCCTGCTGGCCCGCCAGGTAGGTCAGAAGTTTGCCCGCGAAATTTTCTTCCTGGCCAAAGAGTACGACGCTCAGCGCATGTACGAAATGGGCGCAGTGAATGACGTAGTCCCCCACGCTGAGCTGGAAACCAAGGGCCTGGAGTACGCGGCCCACATTGCCCGCCAGTCCCCGCAGGCGATTCGTATGCTCAAGTTCGCTTTCAACCTTCCGGACGACGGCATGGTCGGCCAGCAGGTCTTTGCCGGCGAGGCCACCCGCATGGCCTACATGACCGACGAGGCCGTCGAGGGCCGCGACGCCTTCCTAGAGAAGCGCGACCCCAACTGGGAGAACTACCCCTACTACTTCTAATAAATCCATTACCCCCATGCTTCGTCATAAAACTCAGCTAAAAATCGAGGATTTGTGTCAAAGTATGGGGGTTTTACTTTTTCTAACCACAACTGAGAAAATTATCTCAAAACAGAAAAATCAATACACTCTTATTAAAATAAACAGTACAGCAAAGATAAGAATCTATTTAACGCCTAAAACCAAAAATTTCGAATCAAAAATTTTTATACATTGTGGATATAATTACTAATCATTACCTCGAATGCGAGACTTAGGAGTATAATCAACCAGCTTCAAAGAAATATTTTCACTTCTAAAGACTTCATTTTTTTCCAAATGTTTTGCCCATCTACCCTTTTCAATCTCAAATACAACAGGGTCATACTCCACACCATATTCTTCGGATAAGTAATTCATAACACCATCTATTGACGATGTTACCAAATTTAAGAAAAGATATAAAGAGTTTATACAGTGACGCTCATGCACTGTCCAGCTCAACAGAGGGTCTTCTCCTGGCTCGATCTTTTCCTTAAGGAAAAACGCAGACGAACAAGAAATAACCTCCAACATATTTTTCTGCTCATCAGAAATTTCCCTGGTATGGATAATATTTTCAAATTTTTGTATTTCTTTAGACGAGAACACATTCACAGATGAGTCTTGATGTGCAAATGAATTCCTCACCTTGCAGAACTTATCCAGAACCGATACTACCTGCGAACCAGACAGGCTTACATTAGTGTAGCTTTGACTCGACAGCTCTACCTTATTCCTACCTTTCTTTCTCTCCACGACCTTATAACGAATTTGGGAAGAATAAAGATTTGCCTTCCAGTCATCAGTGATTTTATAACCTAAATACTGCTGACTCATACTCGAAATTCTTGATGGTGTAGGGTTCTGCATTTCTCTACTAATTTTACGGGACAAAAAATTTTTTAGATTTTCACTAGATCTAAACGACTCATCCTCCAATCTACTCACTTCAAGGAATCCCACCAATATAAAACTTTCAATAAATTCTTCTAAAGCCGCAATAGATGAGGTGATAATTGATTTATAAAGAGAAATTTGACGAGAATCCGGCCGCCCTCGTTTTTGTCGATCCCTTTTTAGAGCGTCTCTCCGCTCATCATTAATTTCGAATAAATCAGTAAGTGTATAGGAAGCGACTGTAGCAGAATCAGCTGCATACTGAAAAGGGTTTTTCATTTTATTCTCCTTCAAGGATTGAATATTTTTTAAATAGAATCACAAGCAGTTCTCTGTCAGTCACAAAGCTATTGGATAGCCCAAATGCCCTCCAAACCAGACGGTCTAACTTCTTGTGGGCAGATAAGAGACCCCTATCCATCGCTAGGGGGTTATATATATCTGCCAACGATTTTGTCCCGGTAGCTCGATTAGAGATTGCTTCACGAGCTACTTGGACGCCCCTGCCTGCTTCAATAATTTGTTCACGCAATTTAGGATTTACTGCAGGTAGGGGAAAATTATTCCAAACAATCGTATTTGAGAAACTTAAATCGCTTTTCAGGCGCCCGCCAACAGCTTTCTGCCAGGTAATAAACATTGAAGAACTTATGACAGCGAACAGAAAACCGTCTGGATCAATAGCTGTGTATACTTTATCGCCGGCAATCACATCAGCTTTTAGATAAGCTACAGTATAGTATTTACGGCCACTAGAAACTACGCGTGGAATACCCACATAATCTTCGTGAGGCTGATGGTTCTCAGCAAATAGATGAGGAGTTACAGCAAGTTCTTGAGTAGCTCTCTTGCTACTTGCAATTCGCATTTCCCGAACTGCCTGAAGCCTATTCTTTAGCTCAGAACTCTTTTCCACATCGACAGGATCTAAGTCTTCTAACCATAGGCACCAACGGTCGAGACCTCTTACAAGCTCCCGCCCCATGCGGAAGGGACGCAAATACTTCGCTGCAACTGGGTCAGAAGATACTCGTTCATACTCATCAACTTCAATAATGAGATTGCCGCCGTCAACTGGCTTAGACCCAAATCGAGCAGGCGGAAGTTCAGGACTCAAAGGCTTCGATCGTTTAGTGACCAGCACGTTCGGGGCATCCAGCAGATAGGCATTGACACAGGTCTTCACCTTGAGTTCCTGAGTCTCCTTGGTATTCCAGTCATAGTCAAAAAGTCGCTGGCGAGTGCTCTCGTCTCTGATATAGCCCGTAATTACACAGTGCACAGCGGCCTTACCTGGTGCTTCGGAGTTCCATGGAAAGGTGCGGTAGGCAAACTTGATACGCCAGCCGCCTCGAAAGAGCGGGCCGAAAAGCGCAGGCACGGCCTGCCCCTGAGAAATAGAATTGGTTGAAACGAAGGCAAATTCCCCGTCTCTCTCTCTCTCTCTCTCTCTCTCTCTCTCTCTCGGAGGATGATGGCACATCAGCGCCCGTAAAGAAATCTGAGGACTTCTTGAACCAAGCCGTCACAAAATCCAGGTAACCATCGTAGTCTTTACCCCAGACCCGCTTCATCATCTCGGTCTGATCCTTAGTCTTGGTCCACTGACCAATAAATGGCGGGTTCCCGAAAATAAAGGTCTTACCCCGAGTTTCCGGAACCTCTGCCCGCCAGTCTAGGGCGAGTGCGTCCGCATGAACAATCTGAGCGGTAGTAGCAATTGGGAGACGGACCGGAGCATCACCGACCTTCGAAGCCAAGTACTGGTCAGCTTGGAACTCCGTCAAAAACATAGCTACCTCAGCAATGCGCGAGGGCCACCAATTAATCTCAAACCCATGGAACTGTTCAATCGATAACCGCGTACCCAAAGTACCCAGTAGCTGGGTCTCCCCGCCCTCACGGTGGTTCATCTCAGCTAAAACATCAGTCTCAATCTCACGCAGTTTGGCATAAGCAACCTGCAAGAAATTCCCCGAACCACACGCCGGGTCAACAAAACGCATCTCGGTCAAAGAATCCAAGAAACGAGCAAAGGATGCTCGACTAGTCGACTTCGAAGCAATCAAACGATCAGCTTCAGCCCTCAGCTCATCCAGGAAGAGAGGACCAATAGTCTTCAGAATATCTATTTCAGCGGTGTAATGTTCACCAGCAGCACGGCGGGCCTCCCGTGACTTCACCAGCTGGAACATAGACCCAAAAATCGCCGTCGAGATACGAGTCCACCGGAAACGACAAGCATCAAGCAAAGCAGCCCGCATTTCAGCGTTGAAATACTCCACAGGGGTACGCTCAGCGAAGAGCCCACCATTTACGTAGGGGAACCTCTGCACCAGATCAGGAACATTCTTCTGCACCCGTGCTCGTTGTTGCTCAGGCGTATTCAGATAATCAAATAGACCTGCAATCTGTACCCCCAAATCAGATCCATCCGGCTGTGTCCGTTCTTCAATAAAGCGGTAGAAAAGGTCGTTCTCCCAAAGACCTGCATCATCACCGAACAGTAAGAACAAAACACGTGTTAGAAAAATCGATGCCCGTTCTACAGCTGGGTCTTCCTGGCCAGCGCTCTCGGGGGCGTCCTTCCCCACTGGAGCGTCCGCGTCCTCACCGACCAAAGACTGGTACAGACGCGCCATAATCTTAGAAGCCTGAATAGTAGCTTCTTCCTCTTCGCGTTTATCGATAGCTTCCTGGCCAGCGATAAATTTCAGCTGATCTACGTACTCTGGCAGCTCATTCAGAGTAAAAGACCAGGTCTCATTCGTCTTAGAATTGGTGAGCACAAAGCTCTTGAAATTGCAGGAAATCACATACTGCGGCCACTCATGGTCAGAAATTGACCCACCACTCAGATAATCATCAGCCTGAAGCGCAGCAGCCTCTAAGGGCTTATTGACCGATTTCTGCTCCACCAAGAACATGCCCGGCCAGAAAACATCGATCCATCCACGGTTCTGAGTCGATGCACGCTTAGCCTCACGCTCGAACAAAAGAGTACGTTCATCAGATATACCAAAGCACTTGAGTAGACCAATCCAAAACTGCTGGGTGTACTGTCTCTCAGTTGCACCGCCGCCAGATTCTTCAACCTCCCTTAGTTTTTCAGACCAGACACGAGAAAATTTGCTCAGCTCGTTCTGAGTGAAGTTACGGTCGAAAAGAGTAGCGATCATAGTTGCATCCTCTAAGGTAGCGTGCCTACTAGGGCATATTCAGGCAACAGTTACCTCCATCATAATTAATGCCTAGATAGTTCAAAAATTTAGGTCCAGATAATTTTATTTTTACATCTGTTAGGTAAAGGTTTTTTGGGGGCGCAACTATAAATAGCATGTAGCGTCTTGCACCCATCTCCTGCTGCGAGTACAGTTTTCTGTACAGGAGGTTTTGATGAAAACTATGACCTACACAGAATCGCGCGCCAACTACGCCCAGGTACTCGATATCGCAGTAGAAGACCTTGAAGAAGTCGTCATCACCAGGGCAGGGCGCGAACCTGCCGTCATTCTTTCACTTGCCGAATACGAATCGCTCAAAGAAACCGCTCACCTCTTACGTTCACCTGCCAATGCCCGTCGGCTGTTAGATTCAATTGATGAACTTGAAGCAGGCGGGGGATCCAGCCAGGCACTTCTCGCAGATTAGGCAGCGACGTGGAACTTATCTGGAGCAGTCAGGCCTGGGAAGATTACCTGTGGTGGCAAAGGCAAGATCGCAAGGTTCTCAAAAGAATCAATACCCTACTCAAAGATATCCAACGCAACGGTAACGAAGGTATTGGCAAGCCTGAGGCCCTGCGCAACAACCTCTCCGGCTACTGGTCACGCAGAATTACTGAAGAACACCGACTGGTTTACAAAATCGTGGGCAACTCTGTGCGTATTGCTGCGGTAAGGTACCACTACGAGTAGGACGCCCCGCCCCACCTTCTTCGCGGAAGGTGGGGCGGGGCCTCCTCCTGTTTGGCCTGGGGCTAGTGTCGTAAGCTAAGCCTCTGATTCTGCTATACGGCGGGCAGCCTTGCGCTTGTCGATGGCGCGTTCTTCGAACTCCAGCTCGATGATGCGTAGCTTGTTTTTGCGGTGCCAGGTCAGTAGCACATTGACCAGAAAGACCAGGAAAACCAGCATCAGCACCAGATAGACCAAGCCAATCACAGAAAAAATAGCCTCACCGGCAGTAGGAACCAGCGGATTAGTAGCAAGTACAGTCATGGTTTACGCTCCCTTATCCAGCTTGCCCGCAGTATTCTCGCCCAGCCCCAGGCGCTTACGAATCACCCGGATCTCGGTCTTATTTTTCTTGTGAAAGCCCAGCAGCACTACGAAAAAGAGCACCAGCAGAGCGAGATACAGCAAGAGAAGCGCGATTTCTGCACCGGTTACCTCAAGCATGGGAAGACTCCTATCTCGACCTTGAGAATAAAGAACGTATTACCCACAACATTACCAAGTAGGCATACTATCTGGCAAAGGTTAGTAACCAGCTATAGAGGGTAAGCAAGAGGCAAGAGCTCTTCTGTCTCTCGCATGAATTGCAGGCACCCCGCTATGTACCAGCTCAAGGCGCCCCACTTCACAGGTGAAGTGGGGCGCCTTGAGCTTCCTTAGGTCATCTCAGCTACTGCATATTTTGCTCGGTGAAAGAACCTTGCCAAGCGGTTACCTGGGGTGAGGGCTGCGCCTTTCGTGCTGCATCCGGCTGGGGGTAGGAGGCCTGAGCCTGGTAGCTAGCCACACCAGGTAGCAAGTTCTCAGGGGCCTGCCTCGGTGCAGCCTCATAGCTAGGCTCCACCGGCTGAGCTGGCTCGACCTGCTGAACTGGCTGAACTGGCTCGACCTGTTGAACTGGCTGAACTGGCTGGACTGGCTGGACCTGTTGAACTGGCTCCATCGGCGCTGTAGGCAGGGCAGGCTCTGCGGGTGTAGAAGGTGTAGCGGGCAGGACGTTTTCAGTCACCTGGTAGGGCGCCGCGGCAGGAGCTGGGTTAGGGTTAGCCAGGGGGTAGGTCAGCGGAATTGTAGGGTTGTTGTCTACTGCCGTTTGAGGGGCGGCAAAACTACCTGAGCTAGTGGCAGCGGCAGCAGCATTCTTGCGCCGTGCCTTGGCTTTTCGTCTGCGATCTCTTGTTGCTGCACGGTGGCGGATGAACAGTAAGACAAGTGCGAGTAGGAGCAGTAGGAGTAGCGCCATGACGATAAGGCTGGCGAGGGTAGGGCCAGCAGCTGCAAGGTAGATGTGACTGGTCAGGTCATTGCCTTGCATGTTGCTCTGTGTGCCGCTGACGGTGTTGCCGCTGACGATTACACCTTGGGCGACCAGGGCCTGCCCTGCGGGGTCAAAAGAGTTCCAGAAGGGTAGTTTGAGGTTGTAGGTGTAGGCTCCGTCGACGCCGCCGGCCAGTTTGGACTCGGTCACGGGCAGATACATGCGGACGTTGTAACCGGGCCAGAGGTAGAAGCCGTTAGGTTCTTCTAACTGAAAGTAGGCGCCGGGGATATAGCTGCCTAATTTAGTGTTGAATTCTATGGCGTCTTTACCTTCAAGGTAAACGGTGTATGTTGTTTGCCCTGCGTTCTCTGCGCTGGTAATGGTGCCAACGGAGGGGTCTGGGCTCAGGTAGTCCTGCAGCTGGCCGTTGGTTACGTTGGCTTGATCTGTGTCGACGGTGAAGGCCCAGGTTTGTTGTACAGTGCCAGCTAGCCCTAGTTCGGTGTCAACAGATACTCGGTTGAAGTCTACGGAGTCGCCAAAGACTGTGGTGATGGGCTCGGTTGAGGCAACAGTTTCGATGGTGATAGTTGGCTCTATAGCTGGGCCACTAGCAGTTGGGGTGCTGCCGAGTGTGAGGGCTCCAGCGGCGATAGTTGCAAGGGCGAGGCCGGTTATCTTGGCCAGGGCTGAAGAGATCTTATTCATGGCGGTCCTTAGACAGCGAATATGTAGGTGAGGGCGGTGAAGGCAAGGAAGGTTGCAGTCATTGATACCCCGGTGAGAAGTACGTGTGGCATCAGCGGAGACTTAGCGAAGGGTGCTGAACGGTTGATGGCGGTGTAGAGAAGCAGTTCACTGAGGTAGCTCAGCAGGCCGTAGAGCATGATACCGATGAAGGTAACGAATGAGACGAAACCTGTGCTGGGTACGAGGACAAGGATGAAAAGTAGAGCGGTGAGAACTAGCTGGCCGGTGTAGGCGCTGGCGACATTGGTGGCAGCTACTGAGAAGGGGACACTCTGTTTGCGGATTCCGCAGACGGCCCAGACGCAGAGTGAACGGATGAAGAAATAGGCTACGTAGAGGAGGGCTGCGTATATAAAGAACTGGAACCACTCGCCGAAATCTAGCCCGAAGTAGTCTGAGCTTGAATAGCCGGAGGAGCTGAAGAGGCCTCCTGACATAGAATCGAGGAGGTCATCGGCGAAGCTGGTAGCTGCGGCGCTGATACGTGCGATGGTAGTAGCGTAGAAGAGGCCGACGATACCAGCGAAAATGGCGACATGGGCTGCCCAGAACAGGGAAGATGAGTGAGCGATGTTTAGGGCAGGGATGGTGTGGCCATGTAGGATCTGGGAGAAAACCGTCCACTGTGCCACAGCGCCAATGCTAAAGGGGGACTTCTGGGCCGGAGCTTGAGGTACTGCCGGGGCAGCAGCATAGGGTTGTGCAGGTTGTTGGCCAGATTGTGGGGATTGAACCGGTTGTGCAGGTTGAACTGGTGGGTACTGGGCGTAAATAGGCTGGGCTTGGTCCTGGTTAGGGGCAACCGGTGTTTGCTGGTACTGGATGGGCTGCTGCACAGGGGCTACCGGGGTTGACTGATAAGCCTGAGCTGCCTGAGAAGCCTGTGCTGCTTGGGGAGCCTGTACCGCTTGGGCAGGCTGGGATGCGTAGGGTGAGGGCTGCCCAGGGGCAGTGGGCATAGAAGAATCTGACATTGAAGTCCTCGTTGGAGTAGGTGCGTGGTGAGTATCCCGGCTATAAATCTAGACATAGGAGTACATCATTAATTTACTCCCAAGTTCCCACCCTTTTCAAAGCTCGCTAGGAGCTACTTCACATGCTACGGAACCTGCCAGCACAGATACTGGCTAAAGCTCCCAGATGTGAAAAGACAGTTCCTAGGTCTCATACGACAGAGGAGTCTATTATCGTTGAGGGTAGAGAGCCGTGTGGAAGGAAATACACTGTGATGCCCCCAGGCAAGCCCCTATCCCCTCTTGCTGCCAGGGTTGAAACAGGCAAGGACGCTGTTCGGGTTGGTGCCCAGCTACACCACGAACCGCTCACTGCGGTCAAGGATATGCTGGCTCAGTTTGAGCGGCTCTTTGGCCAGGGGCAGGACGGCCCCGCCCTGGTTGTTGCCACCAGCGGCTCCACCGGCGCCCCCAAACAGACGGTGCTATCGGCTTCAGCTTTGGTGGCTTCAGCCCGCGGCACCGAAGCCGCTACAAACACCTACGCCGCCCAGTGGCTCCTTGCCCTGCCCTTGCAGTACGTTGCCGGGGCTCAGGTGGTGGCCCGGTCTGCCCTGGCTGGCACTGTTCCTGTACTCACTGATTCGGTAAGTCAGAGGGGCCGTTTCACCGCCCAGGATTTTGTGAGTTCTGCAGAAAAGCTCTCTGCCCAGAACCGACTGGTTTCCCTGGTGCCCACCCAGCTCCACCACCTTCTGGAAACTCTTGATAGCCCCCTAGGCGATGAAACTCTCGAGGCTCTTCGGTCCTTCTCTGCCATTCTCTTAGGCGGCGCCCCGGCCAGCGCCGACCTCATCAGCACCGCCCGCACCCTGGCCTTACCTGTGGTGCGCACCTATGGGTCTGCTGAAACCGCTGGGGGCTGCGTTTATGAGGGTAAGCCGCTGCCGGGCGTCCGCGTTTTCTGTGAGCCCGCACAGGATGCTCCCCCTAGCCCAGAGGCACCTGGCAGAATCTGGTTGGGTGGGCCCACTATTGCCAGCGGTTACGCCCAGGATCAGCAGCGCACAGCCGCCCATTTCTTTACCGATGAGCAGGGAACCCGCTGGTACCGTACCGATGATCTGGGCAGCTTCGACCAGTCCGCTGGCGCTCTTACAGTGATGGGGCGGGCCGATGATGTGCTAATTTCTGGTGGTGTTAAGACCAGTGCGGGGGCTGTTGCTACTGCTCTGGAATCCCACCCTGCCGTGCGGGAAGCTCTCGTGGTCGGGGTGCCAGATAGCCGCTGGGGCACCGCTATTACCGCCGCCATCACCCTGGTAGCTGGCAGTAGCGAACCCCCGCACGACCTGGTGGAGGCTCTGCCCCAGCTGGTGGCAGAGACACTGGGGGCAGCGTCCGCCCCCAAGCTGGTGAGGGTGCTCCCTGAGCTGCCTACCCTGCCCACTGGCAAGCCTGACCGCAGAGCAGTTCAGAGGCTTTTGGCCAAGGCCTGGCAAGACCAGCAGGTAAGCCGGGGCACATCAGGCGGTAGCTAGCAGGCGCAGGCCGCTAAAAAGTGAGAGAATGGTGTGTATTTGTGGCGTATCTGCGCCACCTAGGCACCCAGGCTAACAAGGAGCGAGGCAGTGGCGACAGTTGCACAGTGGATTGAAGGGGCGCGTCTGCGCACACTCCCCTTGGCGGCAGCTCCTATTATTGCTGGCTCCGCCGCAGCCTACGAAGTGCACCAGTTCAAGCCTGCCCGTGCCTTACTGGCCTTCCTGGTAGCTTTCTTCTTGCAGGTGGGCGTTAACTACGCCAACGACTACTCCGACGGCATTAAAGGTACGGACGAAGTCCGTGTAGGGCCCCTGCGCCTGGTCGGCTCAGGTGTGGCCAAACCTGCCCACGTGAAGATGGCAGCTTTCCTTTGCTTCGGCTTAGCGGGTCTGAGCGGGCTGGGCCTGGTTTTACTCTCTCAGCAGTGGTGGTTCCTGGCGATTGGTGCCTCGGCTGTGCTGGCAGCCTGGGGCTACACCGGTGGCAAGCACCCCTACGGTTACATGGGTCTAGGGGACATCTTCGTCTTTATCTACTTCGGCCTGGTCGCCACCTTGGGCACCATGTTCACTCAGAGTAACCAGCTCACCCTGAGCTCTTGGGTCTTCGCGATTGCTCTTGGGCTCTTTTCTTGTGCCCTGCTGATGGCTAATAATGTGCGCGATATTCCCACCGACATTGAGGCCGGTAAGAAAACCTTGGCGGTGCGGTTGGGCAACCGTGCTTCACGTATTGTCTATGCCGCAGAGATGGCCCTGGGCCTGGCTCTTACCACCTTGTTGGTACCGCAGAACCCCTGGTATGCCCTGGCTTTTATTCTGCTGGGGCCGGTCGTGCATTCGGCCTTAGTGGTGCTCTCAGGTGCCCTGGGGCGTGATCTGATTCCGGTGCTCAAACAGGCTGGCCTCATTGCCTTGGCCTATTCGCTTTTGGTTGCGCTGGCGGTTGCCCTGCACCCGCTGGAGATTTTTGCGGAGCGGGCTACGGTCTTTACCGGCTATTAGAGGCCTTGGCTGCGGCGGGCAGCTTCGTCTAGTTCATCTTCAAGGGCCTGGTTTTCCGCTTCAAGACTTGTCGTGGGTTTCTTCTTGCGGTAAATCATGCGGTTGAAGTCTGCTGCTGCGGCATCGTGCAGGTGGGGGAAGGCCAGGTAGCAGATAGCAAAACCAATGATTGCGCCAAAGATAATAGCCAGGATGAAGCCCACCCCAAAGTAGTAGGAGGCGAAGAAGGCGGCGGCTGAGATGAGCAGGCGGAGCAGGGAGTATTTCAGAAAATTCACCCCTTTATTCTACCTACCTGCTGTGGGAGGGGCCTGCTGGGGCGGGCGTCCGCGCACCTGGCACGCTCTGAGCGCACAAAGTGGGGATGGCGGGCCTCTTCATGGAAAAATGGGGGTATGGGTAGAGCTATTTTGATGATTGGCGGCGCCGCTCTTTTACTGGGCGTATGGATTTATTCGATTCTGGATGCCGCTCAGACCGACCGTTTGCGTGTGCGCGCCCTACCTAAGGGGGCCTGGCTTGCTGTGCTGGTGCTCTTCCCTCTGGTGGGTTCGGCGCTCTGGTTTTGGTTGGGGCGCCCCCGTGGGTCACGGCACGGATCTTTCGGGGCACCTGCTGCTAAGCCGCCGGTGGCACCTGATGATGACCCTGAGTTTTTGAAGTTCCTTGAGGCCCGCGCCCGCCGCGAGCGCAAGGACGCCCAGTGGCAGGAACGCAAGAACCGTAAGGAGACCGGCGAGCAGGGCGACGACACTACCGATTCTACGGACGATAGGGATCGCCCAGCGTCAGAATGAGCTGGACTGCGCTTTTGCCTGACGGTAGGCCCGGTAGTGTCTTCTGGTTTCAAAAGCACCACCGATGACAATGACAGCTAGGAGTGGTAGGCGCCAGGTCAAGCTAGCGTAGTCATCAGTCGTGTAAAGTCCGTAACCCCATATACCGAATATCGCGAGCATGAGTAGAGAATGCAGATAGAGCCGACAAGGGTTAGTTGCCATGTCTCCTCCTTGAGTCATGTTGAAACGCTTCCGGCGGTTTAGGCCCCGAGGGCGTTAGCAAGCCGGGCTAGGGTGGCCCGTTCCTTGGCGAGTTGGCGGGCGCCTGCGTCCGTGAGCCGGTATTGGCGGCGGGCGGGGCCGCTCTTCCCTTCTGTCCAGGTGGTGGTGACGTACCCGGCTTCTTCGAGTTTGGAGAGGGCCGGGTAGAGGGATCCGCCGCGTAGTCGTCCGTAGCCCAGCTCTTCTAGGCGGGTAGCCAGGCCGTAGCCGTGCAGGTCGTCCTGCTCTAGGCAGGCCAGGACGGCGGTGGGTAGGGTTGCCCGGATCAGGGAAGGCGGGTAGATAGTAGGTTGCATATCACACTCCTCACATATCTAAGTACAACATATACCTAGATAGGTTTCAACCCCTACCCGCCCACAAGAAAGCGCCACTAACTCCCCACTTGGGGAACCACTGGCGCTTACCCAACTGACCGGCTTACAAACCCGAGTAGGAGTGCAGGCCTGAGAAGTAGACGTTGACTACGGTGAAGTTGAAGATGATGCAGAGGTAGCCGGTGATGGAGAGCCAGGCGCTGGGCGGGCCTGACCAGCCGCGGGTGGCGCGGGCGTGCAGGTAGGCTGCGTAGACCACCCAGATGATGAAGGTCCATACTTCTTTGGTGTCCCACCCCCAGTAGCGTCCCCATGCTTTCTCTGCCCAGATGGCGCCAGCGCCCAGGGTGAAGGTCCACATGGCAAAGCCGACGGTGTTGAGGCGAAAGGAGAAGTTTTCCAGGGCGGTCGATGTGGGAATGAGACGCATGAAGCCTAGGCGGGTTAGGGGGCTAGCGGTTTCTTCGATGAGGTGGCGCTCCCGAGAGGTTTGCACCAGTTGTAGGACGGCCATGGCGAAGGTGATGGTGAAGATTGCTGAGGCCAGTACGGCAATCGATACGTGAATGACTAGCCAGTAGGACTGGAGGGCGGGCACTAGCTGCCCTACGGGGGTGGGGTAGGCGATGGTGGCTGCGGTCATCATGGTCAGTGCCAGGCCAGAGACGAGAGTGCCGACAAAGCGTAGGTCACGGAAGATGAGAAAGCCTAGGTACACTGCAACAACTAGTAGGGCGCCGGTCGTGCAGAATTCGTACATGTTGCCCCAGGGTACGCGGTTGGCGGCAAAGGCTCGTGAGAGCACACCTGCTAGGTGGATCAGGCAGCCCAGGGCCAGGATGGCCACGCCAGCTCGGGCAGCGGGGCGGCGCTCGCCGGTGCCGTAGCGCATCTCTGAGTCGGCCACGTGGCCTGCTATTTTGGTGGCGGCAGCTTTTTTGTAGCCCATGCCGCGGGTGCCGGTTCCTTGTTCGGTTCCGCTGATGCGGGCTGTGCGGGCATTTGTGGTCTTGGTGCTGACGAGTTCTTTGTCAGGTTGGGGGGTGTTGGCAGCTTCGAGGCGTTTGGTGGTGCGGGAGTGGGCGGCGATGTCCCAGGTGAAGGCGATAAAGGCCACCATGTAGGTGATGGCTGCGAGGTACATGAAGAGTTCGCTCCAGCGGGCGAGTTCTATGTTGACTTCTGACATGGTGTTCTCACTTCACGGGTGGAGGTAGGGTGCGGACGCCGGTGCCCGGCCAAGTGTACAGGTAGTGGTGGGTGGGTTAGGCTTCATCAAATTCTAGCCCCCACCGCTGGGCAAAGAGGTCGGTGAGTTTTTCTGCTTCGGCGGCAAGGCGGGGGTCTTCGCCGCGGGCCAGTAGGCCGTATTCGATGGTGAGTAGGCGGTCTTCTCCGCTGCCGCTTTGGGTGGCGCGTACCCAGACGCGGCGGCGGGCGACAAAGACTGAGATGAGCAGGCCCCCAAAGAGGAGGGCTGCTGAGGCCAGGGCCAGGGGGCGGCCGGGGTCTGATCTGATTTCGATACCGGCATAGCGTTTGACGCCTAAGAATTCAATGGTTCCGTGGCCCTTGGGCAGGGTGGCGGTGGGGTTGCGGGCATCCAGGACGATGCCGTTACCTGCGGCCATGGTATTGAGGGGTTCGAGTTTGTCGATGTCTAGCACGTAGACGTTTTGGGGTATGCCCTGGTCAAGCCCTAGGTCACCGGTGTAGCTTTGGAGTACCAGCATGGGGTTGAGGAGGTCTGAGTCGATGGAGGTGGGGGGTTTGCCGGGGGTGCGTTCGCCGGTGGGCAGGAACATGCCGACAAAACCTAGCTGCTGGGGGTGGGCGTCCGGCACTTTGAGCACCACGGAGGAAAGGTAGCTCTGGCCAGAGGGCAGGCCTACCACTGGCCCTTCGTAGGCGGTGGAGCCATCGGCGTTGCTGATGCGGATGACCGGGGCGTAGCCGTTGCCGAGTAGGTAGATGGAGGTGCCCTCAATGTAGATGGGTTCGTTAACTTTGAGGGTCTGGTTGTACTCTTGGCCGTCTGCTGTGGTGAGGGTGAACTGGGCTTGGTAGTTGATGTCTGAGCCGTAGGTGGGTGAGCCTTCTTGACGGTCGTAGTCGACGGTTAGCTCGTTCATGGTGGCCGAGTAGGGTACTAGCCAGTCGGGGTTGTAGTTGGTGCCGGGGCTAAAAGAGTCGTAGGAGACCAGGGAGTTGACGAAGGTTTCGTCTTCGGTGACGATGCGCTGGCCGTTGTAACCAAAGAGGGAGCCTACTGCTACTGCGATGAGCACACCGATCATGGCCAGGTGGAAGAGGATATTGCCGAGTTCGCGCAGGTAGCCGCGTTCGGCAGAAACGTTGAAAACACCGGGGGCTTCTTCGCAGATTTCGATGCGGTAGCGGCGCTGTTTCAGGATGTCTGCTGCGTCTTTAATTGCGGTAGCGGCGGTCAGCTCCCCTACCCCGGCGCTGTGGGGGATGGTGAGGGTGCGGTGCTGGGGCAGGCGGGTAAAGTTCTTGGGGGTTCGGGCTGGTGCTGAGCGCATGGCCCGATAGTGCTTGGCTGCGCGGGGGATGACGCACCCAATCAGGGAGATGAAGAGCAGAAGGTAGATAGCTGCGAACCAGGCTGATGAGAAGACGTCAAAGAGCTGGATTTTATCGGCGATAGGGCCCCAGGTGGGGTGCACTTGGATGTAGTTGGCTACGGCGGTGGGGTCTTGGATACGCTGGGGGAAGATAGAGCCAGGTACTGCCGCAACTGCCAGCATGAGTAGCAGGAAGAGGGCGGTGTTCATCTTGGTCAGTTGTGTCCATGCCCAGCGGAGCATTTCCAGCGGCCCTAGGGTGGGGGCGTCCTGAGTCTCTGCCATATTTTCCTTGCTGTCTTTGGTGGTGTGTCTCGGTGAGGTGGGTGCCCTGGGGCCTGGGTGCGGTTAGATGGGGAGTTCGTAGACCGGCATACTGGCTTGAAACCAGGAGATGATCTGGTTCCAGAGGCCGGTAGCGAGCAGTAGGCCGATGATGATGAGCATGCCCCCGCCTAGGCGTTGGAGTAGGAGCCTGTTTCTGCGGGCCCAGCCCATGGTGTTAACACCCCGGGCGACGCCCAGTGCTACTAGCAGGAAGGGGACTCCTAGGCCTAGGCAGTAGGCGGCAGTCAGTAGCACTGCCTTGGTGTTATCTGAGCCGCCGGTGTAGACCAGGGTTTGCACGGCCGCGAAGGTGGGGCCGATGCAGGGGGCCCAGCCCAGCCCGAAGGTGATGCCCAGGACAGGTGCCCCCCAGAGGCCAGCCGGGGGTTTAGCCTCAATTTTTCGATCGCGCTGGAAGAAAGGTACACGGCCCATAAAAACCAGGCCCATGAGCATCACCAGCAGGCCTAGCACCAGGTTGACCCAGCCTTGCCCACGTAACCAGGGGGCAGCCCCTAGCTGGGCTAGCACCACAGACATGAGCACAAAAATGAGGGAGAAACCCAGCACGAAAAGGCTGATACCAGTCACCATGCGTAGCTTGCGGCGGCGGTCACTCAGTTCACCGCCAGATAGCCCGGTCACATAGCCCAGGTAGCCGGGCACCAGGGGCAGGACGCAAGGGGAGGCAAAGGAGACTAGGCCCGCCAGTGCCGCAAGGGGCAGGGCCAGCCAAAGAGAACCATCAAGAACGATAGTGCCGAAACTAGACACTGACCTGGTCTTCAAGCAGGGTGCCCAGCACAGATTTATCAATTTGCCCCAGAATGCGGGCAGCTACCCGCCCCTGTGTATCAAGGACGATGGTGGTTGGCACCGCCTGGGCGGGCACGTACTTGCTCAGGGCAAGGAGCACCTTACCGTTCAGGTCGCGGAAGGAGGGGTAAGGAACCCCAAAATTCTTTTCGAAGGCTTCTGCGGTGCCTTTTTCATCGCGCACATTAGCCCCGTAGAAGGCGACCTGCTGCCCGTAGGTCTCGTAGAGTCCGTTGAGCAGGGGGGCTTCAGCCCGGCAGGGGGCGCACCCGGCATACCAGAAATTCAGCAGAACAGGTTTGCCACGCAAATCGGCAGCTGATATAACGGTGCCGTCAAAGAGCTCATTTTCAAAATCAACAGGTTGGCCCCGCTGTTCTTCGGCGTATTCAGTGACGCTCCCGTCCCCTGCAATGTAGCCCTTAGAGTCCCCCGCATCGGCCTGAGTGGCTAGGGAGTCCTGGCCTGATGAGCAGGCAGAGAGCAGACCCAGGCTTCCGAGGGCGGCAATACTCAGAGCCTGCTTACGGCTCAGCTGGAGGGAAAGAAGGGCAGACATGGGGTGCAGGTCTTTCAGATCAGGGTGGGCGCTGGGTGTCGGTGCCATTATGACCCCGGCAACTGGATAACACCTGAATAGAGCTCAGCAGCAGGCTCACAGTAAGAGAGGTCGGGTTTGCCGGGGGCAAAAATATTGGGGAAGGTGAGACTTGTAATGGAAGCTAAGTTGCACTGGCGGCTTCGCGGATCATGCGGCAGCGCCCCACCTTCAACAGAGGTGCGGGCCATCCAGATAGGCAGCTGGTGGGAAACAATAATTGCTTCTGCCCCATCCCCGCCTTTCTGGTAGGCGGTGCGGGCGGCGTCCTTAATAGCCTGGGCCATACGGGTAACCTGCTCCCGGTAGGGTTCACCCCAGGAGGGACGCAGGGGGTTAAGCAGGTGCTTCCAGTGGCGGGGGTTGGTCAGCAGCTCTTCTTTATTAACGTGCAAGCCCTCAAAGTAGTTATCGGCCTCAATGACGCGCTCATCAGGCTGGGCGACCAGGCCCAGAAGTTCCTCGATGGGGGCAGCAGATTCACGGGTGCGGGTCAGCGGGGAGCAGACCAGGTGCACAATCTTGGCCCCGGCGTCCGCACGGCGTTTGAACTCTTCAGCTGAGAGACGCACCATCTTCTGCCCAGCCTCAGACAGGTGATAGTTGGGTAGACGCCCGTAAACGATACGGTCGGGGTTGTGCACCTCGCCGTGGCGCATCAGGTGTACGGTGACAGTTGCCGAAGAAGTGTTCATACCTCTAGTCTCTCAAACCTGGGCAGGGAGCGCTAACTATTGAGCTGTAGCAGCCCCTCACTCTGCTAATTTTTTCTCAATTATTTTAGCCAGGCGCTTGGCGTTGACCTGCCAGAAGTCCTTGACCTCACCGTCAACTCGCAGCACCGGGATTTCATTGCGGTGGCGTTCTAGTAGTTCGGGGTGCTCTTCAATATTGATTTCTGTATAGGTTAGCCCATAGCTATCTGCTACCTGGCCGGTGGTTTGGCAGGCGGCCTCGCAGAGGTGGCAGCCTGGCTTGGTCAGCAGTTCAATCAGTGGTATAGCCATTGCTCCACCCTAGCGTGCTCTTGCTGTGCCCGGCTACGGGTAGGCGTCTGTGCTTTATTGGCCCTGGAAAGCTTTATTAGCTGTGGAAACCTTTATTGGCTGTGGGGAAAACAGCGCGAGCCCCGCACCGAGATAGGTGCGGGGCTCGCGGTGAAGAATTTACTTCTTGTTGCGGCGCTGGTGGCGAGTCTTGCGAAGAAGCTTGCGGTGCTTCTTCTTAGACATACGCTTGCGGCGCTTCTTGATAACTGAACCCATTGGATTCACCTCACTTATTAAATAGTGGTCGATACCCGGCCGATGGCAACCACCCAGGGGTGGTAGGTCGGTAGCTATCCGGGCGCTATACCGGTATAAACGCTCCAAAGCACGCATAAAGGGCATAGCAATACCCTCGGCGTGAAAAACGCTCTCTCCCAAGCCTACAGGTAAACAGAAATTTTCGCTCCCTGTTCACCGGCAAGTGAGAGCATTTTCTCGTTTTATCTACCTTCTGAGGCTTATTGTCAGCCTGCGGGTAGCTCTTATTCAGGGCAGGTGCCCTCTTATCTTTTGCTCCACCCACAGATTCTTACCAGCAGGCAGGGCAGGGTACCCAACCCCTAGGGGGCAGGGGTGCTTTTACGGAAACCGAAATAACCTACCAGGTCAAAACGCTTTTTGAGCTGCTGCACAGTGGGGTGCTGGGAGGTGGCTGCAGGAGTTCTACCTTCTGCGTATTCCCCCGTAGCAGGCTGGGGCAGGTTTATCGTAGGAGCAGCCGCTAGCTGGCTGGGTTCGGCACCTGTGGTCTTAGTTTCAGCTTTCTGCAAGGAGCAGGCTGGGCGGACGGCTGGGCTCACCGTCCCCTGCCGACGGCGGGTAGCACTGGTAGTAGCGGAGCCCGTATCAGCAGCGGCACCTGTAGCGGAGGCAGCGTCAATGGGCTGGATGGTAGCTAGAGCTTTAAAGAGCCCCGGTTCAAGAGGGTCAGCCCCCAGGGGGCCATCCCAGCTCTCAGGGATGAGCTCCTGGGCTTCTACCTCAATAGGTTTGAGGTTAAGGTCGTTAGATTCCTGGGTTTGGGCAGTAAGGTCTACCTGGTGCCCGGCTTCAGCAAAACGCTCGTGCAGATTGGCTTTGAGCAGGGTCTGGGCTAGCGCCGCATCACCGCAGCAGGCCGCATCGACGATAGCACGGTATTCCATGCGCAGGCGGGCGGCAGTGGCACTCCACAGGGGCACCTGGCTTACCAGCTCAAAGCGGGCCTCAATCATGGCAGCACGCAGGGTCGCCAGCAGGGCTGAGGCCAGGGCGTTGCCCGATAGGCGCCCTAGCTGGATATGAAAGTCGGCTTCAAGCTCATGAAAGTCGCTCAGGCTAGTATCAGCACTCTGCATAGCCTCAAGGATGCGATCTAGTTCTTCAAAAGCTGACTGATCGTAGGTGGGCCCTGCCAGGGCATGGTGTTCAAGGAGCAGGCAGGTTGCCAGGAGGTCTTGGCGAGGGGAGGGGGAGCTAGCCAGGTAAAGGCTAATGGCAGGCCCAGCTAGGACGGCTGGCTCTCGCACCAGTTGAGCGATAATGCTCTTTTTCCGCCCCTCATAGAGCTTCAGCACCCCAATTTCTTCCCAGTGTTTGAGGCTTTCCCGCATATGGTTCTGGCTGATGCCCACCTGTTGGGCCAGGGCCCTATCATCGGGCAGGTTATCGCCCAGACGCAGGGTCTGGTTAATCAGTTCGTTCTCGATCCAGTCGAGAAGCTGCTGATGGTGTGCCATACAGTTGTGCGGTGTCCTTCAAAGCTAAGGGTTTATGGGGTAAGGCAGGAGCAAGAACCTAGCGAGAGCTACGACGGCCCCAGCGGGTGAGCTTGGCCAGTAGGCCACGGTCATCGTTTTCTTCTGCACCGGCTCGCTGATGAGCCTGAGCGTCTGCTACTTCTGCACGCGCCTCAGCCTCAGCTACCACCTGACGAGCTTCTTCCAACCCAGCCATACCATGCACTATACCCTCGTCATCACCAGTCTTCGGTGCTGTGGCATCGCTGACGCCCTGCTCGGGGGTCACGGTATCTTGCTGGGGGATCCGCTCAGAGGTTGAAACCGTATAGTTCAGGGGGCCTTCATCTGGTGCACCCAGGCTCAGCCCCTGCGCTAGCAGGCGCACCTGCTCGCTCACGGCATCCTGTTCCTTAGCCGCATCGTACTCCACTTTGATCGGTATCTGGCCCACAGCGTCCTCTTCTGCCAGCCCCTTGCTCAAGGTGGGGGTGAAAGGGGCAAGAGGGGTGAAGGTAATACCGGCGGTAATAGGGCGAGGCCCATCAGTAGTAGAAGCTTTCACCAGTTTCTGGGCGGTGGCCTCTGAAGGGGCAGAATCGGTGGCAGGAGAAACGATGAGATTCCGAGCCCAATTGGTGATAGTGGTTAGGGGCTGGGGGGTAATAGAGTAAAAACGCTTTTGGCCTACCGCCTCGGTTTCAACCAGACCGGCAAGGCGGAGCACCTTGAGGTGCTTGGATACGGTGGGCTGGCTGACGCTTAGCTCCTCAACCAACTCACCCACAGCTAGCCGCTCAGTTGCCAGGGCTTGGAGGATGTGCCGCCGGGTGGGGTCAGCGATAACAGCAAAGATGTCGTCTTTCATACTGACATCTTTACACATATATACCCACAATTGCATGTTTAAACCGCAAAAATAGGGACAATTTTTGCTTTTCTCCAGGTAGCACCCAGGTTGAGAACGTCATGAGCCACCCAAAAAAGCCCACAACATGCCGCCTTAGTCATACCAAGGGTCAATCCCCCACAAGGGAAAAACTTCCTTACGGGTGGCCATAATACTGCGGTCCACACTACTGCCGGGATCATAGCCAACCTCCCAGGAACACCACCACAGATCAACAGGGTCCCCCATCAGGGTGGGCACCTGACTACCGTATTTTTCACGCATATAAACCTGCCACGATTCCGGAGTGGGCATATTAATATCAAGCGGCTGGCCCGCAGCCACCGCAATAAGGTGGCTCCACGAACGAGGCACAGCGTCATAGATGGGATACCCCCCTCCCCCAGTGGCAACCCAGCGACCTTCACACAACTCCTCCGCCAGTAAAGAAATGTGAGCGGCAATTTCACGCTGCCCGTTAATACTGATGTTCAGGTGCGACATATCATCAGTCATATGCGAGTCACACCCATGCTGGCTCACCACCACCTGGGGCTGAAACTGACGCAAGAGGCTAGGCACCACAGCATCAAAGGCCCGCAACCAGCCAGAATCAGTGGTGCCTTCAGGCACCGCAATATTGACAGAGGTTCCATTAGCCTCCCCCTCAGGGCCCACCTCATTAGCGAACCCAGTACCAGGAAAGAGGGTCATACCGCTTTCATGCAGAGAAACCGTCATAACCCGGGGGTCATCCCAGAAAATACTCTGCGTGCCATCCCCATGGTGAGCATCCACATCAATATAGGCAACCCTCTGGGTTCCTGCCTCAAGCAGACGAGCTATGCCCACCGCACAATCGTTATAGATACAAAAACCGCTCGCATGATCACGAAAGGCATGGTGCATGCCCCCACCAAAATTAACCGCGTGCTTAACCTTGCCGCTCAAAATAGCTTCGACTGCCTGATAGGTTCCGCCCGCCAGTCGGGCAGAGGCCTCATGCACCCCCTTAAAGCCGGGGGTGTCCTCAGTGCCTAGCCCGCAGCTGGCGATGGTCAGTTGTGGGTTGGCGCTGATTTTTTGCACCGCATCAATATAGGGGTAATCGTGGGCCAGCATGAGCTGCTGCAAGGTAGCAATTTCAGGCTCTTCCAGCTGCACCTGGGGGAGGTCAAAAATTCCGAGGTCACGGGCCAGGGATGCTGTGGCGTCTAAGCGTGAAGGGTGCATGGGGTGGTAGTCGCCAAAATAGTAGTTAGCCATAATAGGGGACCAGAGCACCCGAACGTCGGTGGGTCTGAGACGGTCAATCGTAGCCACCCACACCACCTCCCCTGGTAAGTTGGGTCACACTTACCATTAAACACATAAAACTCTGTAGGCACTATACCCCACACACATAGCAGGCAGACTACGCTAGAAACGGCAGCAGAAAGCGAGGTGAAAAAGATGAGCAAACTTGTGCGCAAAGCCCAGGATCGCAAGCAAACTCCCCCAGCAACCACAGAGGAGCACCTGGAATACCACCAGCTACTTCACATCGTGAAGCTCTCAGCAGCCATCCAGGCCCGCATCACTCACTTTCGCGATGTCATAGACCGTCTTTTTGGCTCCTCGTCCTCCCGCATTGCCATCGCAGCCTTCTTACTGGTCATCATTTTCTTCTCCTTCATGCTCTACACTCCCTGGGCTTCACGCAACGGGCAGCAGGTGGACTTCCACCATGCAGTATTTACAGCAACCAGCGCAGTAACCGTCACCGGCCTGACCACGGTATCCACCGCCGAACAATGGACCTTCTTCGGTCAGCTCATGATTCTCTTAGGCTCCCAAATCGGTGGACTAGGCACACTCACCCTCACCTCCATTCTGGCGCTAGCTGTGGGCCGCAAACTGGGCCTACGCTCCAAAATCATCGCCCAAGAATCCCTAAACATCGGGCGCCTGGGTGAAGTTGGCTCCGTGTTACGCACCGTAGCTTTCACCTCCATCTCCATTGAAGCCCTCATCGCCCTCACCCTCATTCCCCGCTTTCTCATACTGGGTGAACCCCTCTGGCAGGCCATCTGGCACGGCACCTTCTACGCAGTCTCATCCTTCAATAATGCAGGCTTCACCCCCCATACAGACGGCATCGTCCCCTACGGCCACGACCTCTGGATTCTTTTCCCCATAGCACTAGGGGTCATGGTCGGTTCCTTAGGGTTCCCGGTAATTTTGGTCTTACGCAACAACCTGCGCTTTAGCAAGTGGAACCTCAACGCCAAGCTCACCATTATCGGCACGCTGGTTCTCTTTGCCCTAGGCTCCTTGGCCTGGGGCGCCCTAGAGTGGGGCAACGAGCACACCGTCGGCAGTATGAGCGTGGGCGATAAAATGCTCAACGCCGCCTTTGCCTCCATCATGACCCGCTCTGGTGGCTTCAACATGGTCAATATGGCAGATATTCACCCCGTCACCATGCTGCTGACCGATGTGCTCATGTTTATCGGTGGCGGTTCAGCTTCCACCGCTGGCGGCATCAAAATCACCACCATCACCGTGGTCTTTCTGGCCATCTTGGCCGAAGCTCGCGGCGACCAATTCGTGGTGGCTTTCAACCGCACCATTCCCGACGCCGTCCTGCGCATCGCCATCTCCGTCATTATGATGAGTGCCATGTTCGTACTGGTAGGCACCACAGCCATCATGCTCATTGGCAATGTAGGTTTAGACAGGGCCCTTTTTGAGGTCATCTCAGCCTATGCCACCTGCGGCCTCTCCACCGGCCTATCAGCCCAGTTGCCGCCCTCTGGTACCTACATTCTTTCTGTGCTCATGCTCGTTGGCCGTATCGGTACTATCACCGTAGCCACTGGGTTAGCCATGCGCTCGCGCCGCCGCCTCTACAAGTTCCCCGAAGAAAGGCCCATCATTGGCTAGAAATGACTTCCGCCCAGCCCATAGTGCCCCCGTGCTGGTGATTGGCCTAGGACGCTTTGGCTCGGCTACCGCAGCCCAGCTAGTTCGCCAGAATAAGGAAGTGCTGGCGGTTGAAAAAGACCCCGTGCTGGTACAGAAATGGTCAGGCGACCTCACCCACGTGGTTGAGGCTGACGCTACCGATATGAACGCCTTACGCCAGCTAGGGGCACAGGATTTTACGTCCGCCGTGGTGGGTGTAGGCACCTCTGTTGAGGCCTCGGTCCTTATCACCGCTAATCTGGTGGATCTGGGTATCGAGCGAATCTGGGCTAAAGCAATCACCCCTTCACATGGCAAGATTCTCTCCCGTATTGGAGCACACCAGGTTGTTTACCCTGAGTCAGATGCCGGAGTGCGGGCAGCCCACCTGGTTTCGGGCCGTCTACTGGATTTCATCGAGTTCGATGATGACTTCGCCATCGTAAAGATGTTTCCGCCTAAAGAGACTCACGGTTTCACTTTGGCTGAATCGGATGTGCGCTCTAAGTACGGGGTAACCATTGTGGGGGTGAAGTCTCCGGGTGAAGAAATCACCTATGCAAGGCCCGATACGCGGGTGTCTTCACGGGATTTGCTGATTGTCTCAGGCCAGGTAGACCTGATAGAAAGATTCGCCGCCCGACCCTGATGTTTTTTCGCCTACAAGAGATGTTTGACTACGCCCTATTCCACCCTGCGCATAGAAAATATTCAGGTGGCTTGTGAAATAGTTCGTCTTTTTTCAGGTTTCAAGGTGCACAAACCCAAAAACTCGCATATAGTTATAACTACCTCTAAAGGTGCGAGTGATTACTGAACGGTCCGCGAACCCGTTCAAGTAACTCAAAACCTGAAGACACCCCGATGGTTCCCCCCTAATCCCATCACCTTCAGGTTGCGAGTCTTCTCATAAGGCCGGATCCCTACCGGTCAATGAGAAAGCTAAAGGCCAGTCCGATTCCCTACGGACTGGCCTTTAGAGTATCCAACAAGAATCTTCACCCATCACACAAAGCAGGCTGCACCCCTACCTAACACCAGGTTTTTAGTGGCACAGCCTGCTCTTATCACAATCTGATCGTCACATATTCTCTAGCCCTATTGTTCAGAGCTGAATTCTTCTGTCATTTCATCATTTCGCGTCAAGCAGGCCCGCATAGCTGTCTCCGTCAGATTAAAAAGGCCCCCCTCAATATAGGCCGTAATTGCCCGATCAGTAGTGCCATTAGGGCTAGTCACAGCCTTACGGAGAGCCTCAGGGTCAGCCTCAACATCCAAGAGATAACCGGCCCCTGCAAGAGTAGCAGCAGCCAACTCGGTAGCAGTCTTTTCATCAAGCCCCAGCTTCACACCCGCAGCGGCCATCGTCTCTGCCAGCAAGAAAGCATAAGCGGGGCCAGAACCAGACACAGCGGTCACCGCCCCCATCTGCTCTTCCTCAACCTCAATCACCTGGCCAGCAGCACCCAGAACCGCCATAGCAGCGTCCTTAAGCTCCTCTGTGACACTCTGCCCCGCAGAAATAGCCAACACACCCTTACCCACCCGGGCAGGAGTATTAGGCATACAACGAATGACAGGCTGCCCAGCAGGCAGGGCCCGCTGCAAAGCCTCTAAGGTAATACCAGCAGCAACCGATACCACCACAGTATGCTCCCCCAGAGCCGGTGAAATCTCACGGGCAAGATCAAGAATGGCATAGGGCTTAACACCCAACAAGACAACCTCAGCGCCCTCAACGGCTTTCAGATTAGCCTTCGCATCATCCTCACCTGCCAGGATAGTAACCTGCTGGGCCCCCTCCCCCAGTTTCTGGCGCAATCTAGCAATGCTGGCGTGAGAACCAACAGTTGCACGCACAGAAGCCGGGTCAGCACCAGCAGCCAGCAGCCCGGAGGCGATAGCACCGTTCATAGAGCCAGTTCCAATAAAAGCAACAGTAGTCATGGTCTTATCCTTCACATATGACAGGCAGTTGAATATTTATCTCGCGAGGTGGGTGCGGGCAAACTGCAAGGTCTCATAGAGCATGTCATCACGCGCCCCTGCCCCCTTGGCCTTACGAGTTGAGACTTCAGCACAGACCACACCCTCAAAATCACTGGCAGCAATGTATTGCAAGGTCTCAGCAACGGGCTGAGTACCGTGACCAGGGATGAGATGCTCGTCCATGACCTTATCGCCAGAACCATCAGTCAGGTGCACATGCCCCAGGCGAGAGCCGATACGTTTGACGGCCTCCAAGGAGTCATCGCCTGCGGCAGCTGCATGGGAGAAATCCCAAGTCATCCAGTCATAGTCAAAACGGGAAGGGTCCCAGTGCGGGGCGTACATCTCTACCGCACGGCCCTTAACCGACCAGGGGTACATGTTCTCCACAGCAATCTTGACCTGCTCAAGCTCCGATATTTCACGCACACCGGCCACAAAGTTCTTAGCATAGAGCCGCTGCCAGCGGAAGGGCGGGTGGGCCACGATGACGTCCGCACCCACAGCCTTAGTCATCTTGGCAGCCATCTGCATCTTATTCCAGGCCCTACCCCAGACCTGCTGGGTCAACAACAAGGTAGGAGCGTGAATAGCAGAAATAGGAATCTGATACTTCTGAATTAGGTCAAGAAGGTCATGAGGCTCCTGGGAGAGAGCCGAGTGAGTGATCATGACTTCCACACTGTCATAGCCCAAATCTACTGCGGTAGAGAAGGTTTCAGGCACGCCCAGAGGGAAGAGACAGGAGGTTGAAAGAGCCACCGGTACAGGTGGGCGGGAAGGCTGCTTGCTAGGTTCTGTGGTGCTCATAGCTAGTCCTGCACAAATTCGGAGAGAGAACGGGGGTCAATCATAGCTTCAGGGCCCTGCTGGGAAAGGTAGTTCATGCGCCGTAGCACCAGGCCCTCACGCAGGGCCCAGGGAGAAACACGCAGACGCTCAACACCAAATATCTCCATGGCAGATTCTGCGGCGATAGCCCCAGCCAGCATCTGCTCAGCACGCACAGCTGAAACACCCGGCAGCCCGGCACGCTGGTCAGGGTCCATAGCCTCAAGACGGCGGGTCCAGAGTTTGAGGTCTTCCAGCAGCATTTCACGTTTAATGAAGGGGCCTGCCGAATAGGGCGCAGCCCCACAGATACGAGCCAGCGAACGGAAGGTTTTAGAGGTTCCCACCACCATATGAGGCTGACCATAGGCAAGAAGCTGGTCAGCTACCGGCTGCAGGGTCTCACGCACATACTTGCGGAGCTTCTTAATTTCTTTAGGTGAGGGCACCGGGCCACTCAACCAGTCACCAGTTAAGCGGGTAGCACCCAAGGGTACAGAAAGAGCATCGTCAGGGTAGGCGTCCATACCGGTAGAGAACTCGAAAGAGCCACCACCAATATCGAAATTAAGGATGCGCCCAGCCCCCCAACCCTGCCAGTGGCGCACCGCGTGGTAGGTGATAGCAGCTTCCTGATCACCGGTAATTTCGGTCAGGTTGACACCGGTCTGATTCTGCACATGTTGCAGCACCTCCGGGCCATTCTTTGACTCACGGATAGCACTGGTAGCAAAGGCCAGCAGGTCCTCTGCACCATGCTTGATAGCGTAGAGCACCGCAGACTTCACAAAGTTCGTCAGACGGTCCCGGCCCTCATCGGTAATATTGCCGCCAGAATCGATGTAGCGCACCAGCTGTAAGGGTTCCTTATGAGAATCAGTGTAAGCCTCAGGGCGGGAACCGAGCTGCCCTTCAATTAGAAGCAGATGGCCAGTATTTGAGCCAATATCAAGCACGCCAAGACGCATGAGTCCCCCTAGAGTGGTGACAGAAAGTTTCCTGCCTACCAGTCTACAAGGAGGACCCCCACGCTAGAGGCGGCTACTCACCCGATTTCTGAGCAGTACTCTTCTTCGGAGCCGTCTTCTTGGCAGTAGTTTTCTTAGCGGTTGCCTTCTTAGCTGCCGGTTTCTTCGCCGCGGTCTTACGCTTGACCGGGCCCTTAGCCCGCTTTTCAGCCAGCAACTCCACCGCACGGGTATGAGTCAAAGACTCAATAGTCTCACTACGGGGCACCGTAATATTAGTGACCCCATCGGTGATATAGGGGCCAAAGCGGCCGTCCTTGACCACAATCTTCTTTTCAGAGACCGGGTCAACACCAAGCTCCGCCAGCGGGGGCTTAGCCGCCCCGCGTCCGCGCTGCTTAGGCTGAGAATAAATCTCTAGAGCCTGCTCTAAGGTAATAGAGAAAATCTGATCCTCAGTTTCCAGCGAACGAGAGTCAGTACCCTTCTTCAAGTAGGGGCCAAAACGGCCATTCTGGGCGGTAATCTCCGTACCCTCAGCATCAGTACCAACCACCCGCGGCAGGCTCATAATCTTCAGGGCATCATCTAAGGTGACAGTAGCTAAATCCATTGACTTGAAGAGAGAGCCAGTACGGGGCTTTTCAGCCTTAGGCTTCTTCTTAGGCTTAGGCTTACCGTTCTTGTAGTACTCGGTGGGCTGGGCCTCCATCCAAGCGGCGATTTCTTCCTCGCTCATCTCGGGAATCACCTCAGTCACATAAGGGCCAAAACGGCCATCACGAGCCACAATGGTGCGCCCGGTAGCCGGGTCGATACCCAGTTCACGGCCATCGTTCTTACCGGCTTCAAGGAGCTCTGCAACCTTCTCTTCGGTCAGCTCATCAGGGGCCAAATCAGCCGGAACGTTGGCACGAATCGGGTCCTTGATTTCACCGGTCTCGGTATCAACTTCCCCACCAGTTTCAAGGTAGGGGCCGAACTTACCCACCCGCAGGTTCACGCCGGGGGCAACCTCTACCGAGTTAATGGCGCGGGCGTCAATATCGCCCAGGTTATCAACGATAGGTTTGAGACCCCGCTGCTCTGCCCCACCAAAGTAGAAGTTAGAGAGCCACTGGGGGCGGGCCTCTTCACCGCGGGCAATACGGTCAAGGTCTTCTTCCATCTCAGCGGTGAACTCATAATCCACGTACTTAGCGAAATGCTCTTCAAGCAGGCGGACGGCCGAAAAAGCGGTCCATGAGGGCACCAGGGAGCCGGAGCGGTTATTGACATAACCACGGTCCATGATGGTAGAAATAACCGCCGCATAGGTAGAGGGGCGGCCAATCCCCAGCTCGTCCATGGCCTTCACAAGGGAAGCTTCAGTGTAGCGGGGCGGGGGTGAAGTTTCGTGGCGGGCAGCTTCAATATCGCTACCGCTCAAAGAATCGCCTTCAGCCAGGTTAGGCAGGCGCTTATCGCCCTTACCTTCTTTGGCCTCGCCCTTGCCCTCTTCGCCGCGTAGAGCGTCCTTACCTTCTTCATAGGCGGCCAAGAAACCGCGGAAAGTAATCACAGTACCGGAGGCTGCGAACTCAGCATCCCGGCCATCTGCGGCGGTAGCGCCCAAGCGGACGGAGGCAGTGGAACCCTTAGCATCAGCCATCTGGGAGGCAACGGTGCGCTTCCAAATCAGCTCATACAGGCGGAACTCATCAATGCTCAGGGCACTCTTAACCTCAGCAAGGGTGCGGAAGGAATCCCCGGCGGGGCGGATTGCCTCGTGAGCTTCCTGGGCGTTCTTAGACTTGGAGCTATAAACGCGCGGGGAGGCGGGCACAAAATCGGCGCCATAGAGCTCAGAGGCCTGCTTACGGGCGGCCTGAGTCGCCTGGTCAGACAGGGCAACCGAGTCGGTTCGCATATAGGTGATGTAACCGTTTTCGTAAAGACGCTGGGCTACCTGCATGGTGGAGCGGGAGGAGAAGCGGAGCTTACGGGCAGCCTCCTGCTGCAGAGTTGAGGTAGTAAAAGGAGCAGCAGGGCGGCGGGTGTAAGGCTTAGTGTCAACCGAGCGGACGGCAAAAGCAGCAGAGGCCAAGGCGTCAGCTAGGGTGCTGGCGGCAGTTTCGTCCAGGTGGGCAACCTTGTTACGGGCACTGACCTTGAGGACGCCGTCATCAGCGAAGTCCTTACCGGTAGCCACGCGGGCCCCGTCAACCGCTGAAAGCTTGGCGGTAAAAGATTCAGCAGAGCCGGTGGTGAAGGTTCCGGTCAGATCCCAGTAGGTGGCTGAGCGGAAGGCCATGCGTTCGCGTTCACGCTCTACGACCAGGCGGGTTGCTACGGACTGCACACGACCTGCGGAGAGGCCGCGGGAGACCTTGCGCCAGAGCACCGGTGAGAGTTCGTAACCGTAGATACGGTCAAGCACGCGGCGGGTTTCTTGGGCATCAACCAGGTTGCTATCAATCTCGCGCAGTTCCTTAAAACCGCGTTGGATAGCTTCTTTGGTGATTTCGGGGAAGGTCAGACGGTAGACGGGCACCTTGGGTTTGAGCACCTGCAAGAGGTGCCAGGCGATAGCTTCACCTTCACGGTCACCATCGGTTGCCAGGTAGAGGGCATCGGACTCTTTGAGTAGGCGCTTGAGCTCGGTGACCTTCTTTTTCTTATCAGAGTTCACCACGTAGTAGGGCTCAAAGCCCTCTTCCACGTTGACCGCGAACTTACCAACGGGACTCTTTTTGAGTTCATCGGGTAGTTCAGAAGGCTGGGGAAGGTCACGAATATGCCCCATGGAGGATTCAACGATAAAAGCATCGCCCAGGTACCCGCTGATGGTTTTCACCTTCGAGGGGGATTCCACAATCAGCAGTGACTTGCCGTGCTCGGTGGTTGCCTTAGTGGGCACTGAGGGCTCCTTGGGGTCGGTTTTTCGCATGTATGCATAACAATAGCCGACCTACGGGGCATCGTGTCCACTTGGACGGGTGTGACCTGCAAGGGCAGCTAAAAGGGCGCAGGAGAGCCCTAGCCCCGCAGACTTAGAGCTCGTGGGCAGGTTCTGCCCCGATTTCAAATTCCCGCCCGCTGATACTCACCGGCTCCACCTCAACCCAGTTGGTCTTATAGGTCGGCAAATAGGCGCGCAGCCCCAGGGCCTCAACAGCACCGATATCAGCTTCGCTGGTGAGCCACTGGGCGTTACCGTGCACAACAACAGAGCGGGCGATGCCGTCCTTAATCTCATCAATTTCAAAGGCAGCTTTACGGCTAATGACGACCTCTGAGAGCTTCTGGCCGGCGGCAGTGCGGAAATAGATTTTCTTCTCGTGCACCACAAAATTGACGGGGTAGATATCTACCTCCCCGCCTACAGCCAGGGCTAGGCGGCCAAACTCGTGCGTGCCCAGCAGCTCCCAGCAGTGGTCTTCAGACAGGGTTTTAATAGGGTTCTCTACCATGGCCTCAGTCTAGTCTTTCTGGTCAAATCGCAGGAAACTCTTCTCTAGGAGTTCACGCATATTACTGATTAATACCCGCTGCGGCTCCTCACCCTCCCAGCCCAGCAGGGCAGTCAAAGCCCCCACAATTTGGCCGGCACTCAGTTCCCCATCGCAGGCAGAGACAAAACCTGAGGTTTCAGTAGTTTCTAAGATAGTGCGACGCAACCCGGCACCGGCCCGCAGCAAAATAACAGAAGGGTGCTCAGAACCGGGGGTGAAGTGACGCTCTTCAGTCACGTCCCCCGCTACCACCAGGTGCTGCTCAAGAAGCTGGGCATCACTCAGAGCAGTGACCTGGTCATAGTGCTGCACAGCCTCAGTGATAAAAGGGGCGATAGGCTGCTGAATGGGGTAAGTGATTTCTTCAAAACGGTGCAGACGCTCCCCCGCGGACGCCGGGTCAGGCTGACGCAACCAAATCATGCCAAAGCCGATTGAGCCAACACCACGAGAAGCAAAATCACGCAGATAAGCGGTGTAGGCAGCTTCAAAGTGGGCCGGGTCGCGGTTTTCACTAGCATCGCGTAACCAGGTCTCAGCGTACTGTTCAGGTTCCAGCACCTCACGCTGAATGAACCAGGCCTCGGTCTGCTCGCCCACCCAGGCGCGCGGACGGGCAGCCCAGTCGGCGGGGCCGTCCTGCCCATCAACGGGAATTTCCCAGTTACCCAGCATCTGGGCCCGCCCACCAGGGGCCAGAACGCTAGGCAGCTGTTGCACCAAGGTTGAGACAATACCGTCACCAGCCATACCGCCATCACGGTAAGTAAATTGGTCTTCAGGGGTCTCCTGTTCACTGCGCGGGGTGATGACGAAAGGCGGGTTAGAGACCACCAGGTCAAAGGTCTCACCGGCAACCGGCTCCAAGAGGGAACCCAAACGCAGGCTCACCCGCTCCTCAAGGTGAGCAACATCCAGACCCAGGGCCGAGGCATTCAGCAAGAGGTTAAAGCGGGTAAAGGCCAAGGCCCGCTCAGAAATATCGGTAGCAGTCACATGACGAGTGTGGGCCAGCAGGTGAAAGACCTGGATACCGCAGCCAGTACCCAGATCAAGGGCCCGGTCCACAGCGGTACGCTCGGTTAGCTGCGCTAAGGTCAAGGACGCATGACCAATACCCAGCACATGGTCCCTACGCAGCACACCAGGGCGCTGGTGGGCACCCATATCGCTGGCCACAAAGAGTTCGGTCCCATCATCGGCCGCATGGGGGCGCAAATCCACAGCCGCCTGCACCAGACCGTTTTCGGCAGGTTCTGCCAGCCCCAAGCTCAGGAGCAATTCTAGGCTCCCTGGCCCCAGGGCGTCCTCAAGTTCTTCACCAGCTAGTGCAGCACCAAACAAGAAGAAACGCACCAGCTGGGCAAGGTTACGCTGGGCCGCAGTGAACGTTTCTGAAGTGGGCTCTTGCCCCAAAATCTGGTTCACCCGGTAGAGACCGGGCACCACCTGATCCCGCGTCATCGCCTCAAAAGCACGAGAACCCAAGAGCTTTTCAACACCGTCATAGGTGTAATTCAGCTCAGTCAAAGCAGCGTGCAGACGGGCCAGGGCAGCAGTATCGGCGCTCACGGGTGCGCCGGGAACACAAGAAAAATCGGAAGTCATCACACCCTCTATTTAACCGTATGCGCACTTTAAGCGTCACCGCGCGGTACGGTAGAGACATGTTATTCGCTTTTTCAGTTGCACCCACCGGCGGCGGCGACCCCTCCGGTTCCGTTCACGACGCCGTAGCAGACGCTGTCCAGATTGTTCGTAATTCAGGGCTACCCCACAAGACCGACTCCATGTTCACCACCATCGAAGGTGACTGGGATGAGTGCATGGCCGTCATCAAAGCAGCCACCGAAGCTGTGGGCAAGTACGGCAACCGGGTTGCCCTGGTACTCAAAGCCGATATTCGCCCCGGCCACGATTCTGGAGAAATCACCGGCAAGGTTCAACGCCTGGAAGAAGCCATCGCCAACAAAACCCAGCCTTAATGCGCATCTGGTCAGTTCACCCCTGTCTGCTCGATGCTAAGGGGCTGGTGGCCTGCTGGCGTGAGACCCTGCTTGCCCAAAAAGTGCTTCAAGGGCTCACCAAGGGCTATACTAATCACCCCCAGCTTGACCGATTCAAAGCCTCCAGTAACCCTCTGGCCTACATCTGCACCTACCTGCACGGCTTGGCCGATGAGGCAGATAGGCGGGGCTATAACTTCAACCGGAGTCTCTTGCTACTACCACCCCAAGAGAGGCTGGACCCGCTGCCTGTCACATCAGATCAGCTCGATTACGAACTAGATTTTTTGGCAGAAAAAGTAAAAGCCCGTTCGCCGCAGTGGTATGACCAGCATTTTGCCAAGCCACCCTTGAAAGTGCCCCACCCGCTTTTCACCGTGGTACCCGGGCCTGTTGAGAGCTGGGAAAAGGTTAAAGGGTAAACAAACTGTTCTCTTCTAGAGGTTTGGGTTATATTTACCTTATGGCAAATGCAGAAAAAATTGCTGAACTGGAAAAGTCCATCGCTGACTGGAAAGAAAAGGCCGCTAACGGTGGCCCCGACTTCATCGCAGAGATTATTGAGAAGCTCGAAGCTGAACTAGCTACAGAGCAAAACTCCTAAAGACTCTTCCCTTCGGTATTACCACATCAGATAACCGTTCATCAGGTGCCCGCAAAGGCACCTACAGTAGAAACACATACCTCCCGCACATCGCACTGCGGGAGGTATTTTCTTACCCAAGCTGCCGGTTACCCTACCTACTGGGCCTGTGGGCTGGTAACTGCCTGCCAGAGATACATACGATAGTTCTCATTGGTCACATCACCCGGCCCATACACCTCAAGGCACACCCCGGTAGGTTCTAACCCCTTCGAAGGGATAAAAGTCTGAGCCAGGTAATCAAAGCCCTCCCTAATATGGGCAGGAGGGACGCCAGGGGTAATAGCCCCCTGCACCAAGACAGTTGCATACATAGCAGCAGGGACCATAACCCCCGTCAAACCCAAAGCCGCAACGTCCTTAATACCGCCTGGCACAATAAAACCTGCCGTGTAGGTAAAGCCGGTGTCCTCCGCATCAGGCATGACCACACCCACCTTCTGCAACTTTTCAACCGCAGCCAGGCGCTGACTAGCCAGCTCGCTCTCACCCGATTCAAGCTGACTGTACAGACGCTCCCACCAGGAGCCAAAGTCGCTCTCTTCGGTCGCAGAGTCAGTGACACCAGCAACCATGAAAGTGCCGTACTCAATCAAGGCTGTTTCGTAGGCCGGAGTTTTCTGCTCGCTCATACCTAGGCAGTCACTGCCTCACGCTCAGCCTGCACCTTAGCCTGGCAATCAGGGCACAGGAGCACCAGGTCGCGCTTTCCCTCCACATCAAGATTGACGAAGGTATTAGCCTTAGCACCACAGTGCTCACATTCGCCGATAGTGACAGTATCGGGTGAGAAGTTCATGTGCTGGCGCTTATCAAAGATATACAGCGAGCCCTCCCAGAGACCAGAATCGCCGTATTTTTCGCCGTAGCGCACAATACCGCCGTCAATCTGGTAAATCTCTTTAAAGCCCCGATTCTTCATCAAGGCAGAAAGAATTTCACAGCGGATACCACCGGTGCAGTAAGTGATAACGGGCTTGTCTTTGAGATCATCGTACTTACCCGACTCAATTTCTGTAATGAAATCATGGGTGGTGCGAACATCGGGTACAACAGCGTTCTTGAACTTACCGATTTTAGCTTCAAAGGCGTTACGGCCATCGAAGAAAACAACCTCGTCACCGCGTTCTTCAACAAGCTTGTTCACCTCCTCAGGCTTCAGGTGCACACCGCCACCGACAACACCGTTCTCATCGACAACCAGCTCATCAGGGCTACCAAAAGCAACAATCTCATCGCGGGCCTTAACAGAAAGGCGGGGGAAATCGCTGGCCCCACCGTTTGACCATTTAAGCTCCAGCTTTTCAAAACCAGGGTACTGGCGGGTGGTCTTACCGTACTGTTTCAGGGCGTTAATATCGCCACCTAAAGTACCGTTAATACCGTGCTTAGAGATCAGGATGCGGCCGGTCAGCCCCAGCTTCTCGCACAGGGCACGCTGCCAGAGCATCACAGCTTTAGGGTCAGTTACAGGGGCAAAGCAATAATAGAGAATAATTTTTTCTTGAGACACACCCCCATTTTAGACCGTACAGCCCACCAGCAAGACCAGGGGCACAGAGGCTTCTCCCCCACCAAATGACATAATAGATAGGTGCCCACAGAAGCTCTCCCCCCACACGCTCACCCCACAGGAGCACCGGCCACCCGCGCCCCTCACCCCGGCGAACTGGCCCTGGTGCTCGACCAGCTGGGGCTGACGTCCTTACCTGAGCAAGTAACCCACGTGCGCACCCTACCGGCCCGCCCAGCAGAAACCTCCCCCTGGCCAACCTGGGCCCACCCCCGCATCATAGAGGCCTACCAAAACCTGGGGGTTCCCGAACCCTACCGGCACCAAGTAGAAGCGGCAACAGCCGCACACAGCTCCCCTGGCAACCGGCACGTCATTCTGGCAACAGGCACAGCCTCAGGAAAATCCCTGGCCTACCAGCTCCCCGCCCTCAACGCCATCTACCGGGGCGAATTTGAAGCCCAAGCCAGGGGCTTCAACTCCGGCAGAGCCACAGCCCTCTACCTCTCCCCCACCAAAGCCCTGGCAGCAGACCAACTAGCCTCCCTACGCAACCTGGGGGTGCCAGGGGTCATTGCCGAAAGCTACGACGGCGACACCCCGCAAGCTGACCGCCGCTTCATCCGCGAGCGCGCCAACTTCATTCTGGCCAACCCCGATATGCTGCACCACGCCATCTTGCCCAACCACGCCCGCTGGGCAGGTTTTCTGCGCAAGCTCACATATGTGATAGTGGATGAAGCCCACAGTTACCGGGGCGTTTTCGGGGCCCATGTTTCTCTGCTGGTGCGCAGGCTCCGGCGAATCTGCCGCTACTACGGGGCCACCCCGGTCTTTATAGGGGCCTCGGCCACCAGCGCTGAACCGGCTGAATCTTTTGCCCGGCTAATTGGTTCGCGGCCTGAGGCGGTTACTGCGGTGACAGAGAGTACCGCCCCGCGTGGGGCTACCCATGTGCTTTTGTGGGAGCCAGAATTTACTGAGGGTGCGGCTGTCAATGATAAGCTCGCAGCCCACTCTAACGGGGTGAGCCCGCGCCCCGGTGCCCAGGGAAGAGGGGCTGGGGAGAACGGGGCACCAGTGCGTAAATCGGTGATCAGTCAGAGCGCTGAGATGCTCACTGACCTGGTGGTTAACCGCACCCGCACCATTTCTTTCATTAAGTCCCGGCGGGGGGCCGAGGCGATTGCTCAGACCGCTGGGCGGTATCTTGATGAGGTTGAGCCTGGTCTTTCTGAGCGAGTAGCTGCCTATAGGGCCGGCTATCTTCCTGAAGAACGGCGGGTGCTAGAAGCTCGCCTGCGCAGGGGGGAGATACTGGGGGTGGCCTCAACTAACGCCCTAGAGCTG
Source organism: Rothia sp. 88186D007BW (assembly GCF_053544215.1). Taxonomy (NCBI): domain Bacteria; kingdom Bacillati; phylum Actinomycetota; class Actinomycetes; order Micrococcales; family Micrococcaceae; genus Rothia; species Rothia sp. 88186D007BW. Next base: position 208,813 of record NZ_JBPPTR010000001.1, read on the forward strand.
GGTATTGATATTGCGGGGCTTGATGCGGTGCTGGTGGGCGGGTGGCCGGGTACGCGGGCGTCCTTTTATCAGCAGATAGGACGCGCTGGCAGGGCCGGGCAGGATGCCTTTGCTGTGCTTATCGCCAGTGAGGACCCGCTTGATACCTACCTGGTGCATCATCCGGAAGATATTTTTGATCGGCCGGTTGAGAAGACCGTTTTTGACCCTGAGAACCCCTATGTGCTCAGCCCGCACCTGTGCGCTGCGGCCGCTGAGATTCCCCTTCGCCCGGAGGAACTGATGGTTTTTGGGCGTATGACTGAAGCCCTGCTAGGGCGCTTGGTTGAGCAGGGGTATTTGCGTCGGCGAGCTACCGGCTGGTTTTGGACTCACCCTGAATCGGCCAGTGATTTTGTGAACCTGCGTGGGGGCGGTTCTCCCCTGCAGATTATTGATGGTGAGACAGGTAGCGTCATTGGCAGTATGGACGATGGTCACGCCCACTCCCAGGGGCACCCCGGCGCTATCTACACTCACCAGGGCAAGACCTATGTGGTGGAAGAGCTTGATGAGGATAATAGGGTCATCGTGGTTTCTGCGGTGAGCCCTGATTATTACACTCAGTCGCGTGATATCACTGAGGTTACCGTCTTAGGGGCTGAGGAAACGCAGCAGCAGGGGCAGGTTTCTTTGAGTTATGGCCGGGTGCGGGTGCGCTCTCAGGTGGTGGGTTATCAGCGGAAGTCTTTGGTGGGGCAGCAGGTTTTGGGTGATGAGCCGCTGGATCTTGCCCCGCAGGAGCTGCAAACGAAGGCTATCTGGTGGGCGATGCCTGCCAGTGTGCTTCACGCTGCTGGGATTCATGAGCGTGATGTTCCTGGTGCCTTGCATGCTGCTGAGCATGCGGCTATCGGTTTGCTGCCTCTGGTGGCTACCTGTGACCGGTGGGATATTGGTGGTTTATCGACTGCTTTTCACGTTGATACTGAACAGCCCACAATTTTTGTTTACGATGGGCACCCTGGCGGGGCGGGTTTTGCTGAGCGGGGTTTTGAGCAGGTGGGCCACTGGTTGCGGGCTACCTTGGATACGATTTTGGCCTGTGAGTGTGAGCTGGGTTGCCCCTCCTGTGTGCAGTCACCTAAGTGTGGTAACCGTAATGAGCCCTTGCATAAGGCCGGTGCGGCCCGGCTTCTAGCAGCCCTGCTGGTGGAATCTGGTGAGCTGACTATTGAAGAGCGCAGGAGGTTACTTGAACCGTTGGGGCCAGTAGCTGAGGTTCCCACCGCCCAGGACCCTGTGGCTGGGGGCGGTGGGCCGGTGAGTGTGGTGGAGTCTTTGACCGGTAGGCCCCTTACTGATGACCCTTTCTAGACTGGGGCGGCGGCCGGTTCATTCTGCCATAGGCCCTGTCATGGGCGGGTAGGTGGCCCAGCTCGTGAGAGCCCTTCAGCCTGCCCGAGGAAGGCAAAGGGGCCAGAAATATCAACGAAGGTGCGCACATCTACTATCCCACTACTGCCTGCTGGCTGGCCGCAGCCACCGAGCTGGGCCCCGTTGGCCTGGGCTACATGCTCAGCTACCGCGCAGGGCTCACCGGGGGTAAGGCCTCGGGCGGCGTCCGCTGCGGCAAGGGCCGCTAGATCGGCGGCCCCTGCCGCCCGGTGGTTAGCGGTGCTAACCCCTATGAGCCCAGCACAGGTGACTCCTAACACCAGAAGAACGCAGATGATGCCTATAGCAGCTACCGTGCTGCTACCTCTCTCAGGGCTGGGGGTAGGCTTCACGGTGTCTTCTCTTCTGCGGTGGCACCTTGCTCGGTGAGGGCCTGGGCATCAGCTACTAGAGTCCACCCACTGATTTGCCCTACTAGCCCTGGGGCTTGTCTGCTGACTCTCACTACCGTCATATCATCAGTATGTTCCAGACTAACGGCGGCGGTGGGGTCTATCTCTTGGACGATACGGGTGACTGTCTCTGCGGTTTCACCTCTAGCAGCGGCCCGTGCTCCTAAGCGGGCGCCCTCTTCTAATGTGAGCTGTACGATGCCGGTGGCAGCAGCACCCAGCACCAGGGCCAGTATGAAGATGAGGGCAGGGAGTATGACCGCGAACTCGGCGGTACTTGAGCCTCTCTCTGCCTCTCCTCTGACTTGGGTGTGCACGGTATCACCACCTTGGATTGTTGTGAGGGACCGGGGCAGGTTAGGCACCGGTTGAGAGGGCTGTTTGCACCAGCCCCAGTAGCATCTGCCGCACTTCTTCAGATTTGAGAATGACAAGCAGCAGGCCAGCAAAACCTACGGCTGCCAGCATAACAATGCCGTATTCAGCGGTCGTAGCCCCGGCTTCGGGGTCATCAAAACCAGTCTGGCTAGGCTGAACGGTTGTGCCTCTGGCTCCTCTCGGGTAGGAATGCTGGGTAGCGTCTTCGGGCGACAAGAGGTGATGAGGTAACACGGTGTTCTCCTTGGGGTAGTGCCCCGGCTACTAGGCCGGGGGGGTATCTTCTTCTTGTGTCAGTTTCTTGGGTGTAATCTCGGGTGAAGTTAGGGGTAAGGGGCGGGTTGAGTAGGAAGAAAGACGCCGGGGTCTTCACCCGAGATACCTGTAGCCTTCCAGCTACCTCAGACCGTATAAAGAACACTGCTAGTTGTGGATAAACAGAACGCGGGCACTTCCCCGTATTTTCAGGTCATAAAGCTGCTGCCAGGGTCTTAGCTGGTGAAACTGTGACACCTTGATGACGCAACCTTCCCCTCATAGAGCTGCCTGTGAACATCCTGCCTCTACCGGCACTATTTCTCCCTAGAAAAGTGCTGGGAAGAGGGAAATAAGCACAGGAACCACCCCAAGACAGATAAAGGACGGCAGCGAACAAGCTCCCAGGGGCACCACCAGTTTGACGCCCAGGCGGGCGGCCGCTTTCTCGTAGGTGCGTTGCTGATGGCGGCGCTGACGCTGGGCCAGCACCCTCACTAGTTGGGCGCTCGGTGCCCCTGCGCTCAGGCTCAGCCCTAGCGCTTCGTAGAGCCCTTCTAGCTCCGAAGGTATTGGCTGCTCCCAGGCGTCCTCCCAGCTCTGCCCCTCATAGAGACCCTGCACCACCGCACCCAGCTCAGCCTGGTATTTACCCTCTTCAAGCTGGCCTAACTGGTGCAGCACAGCAGGTATTGATAGCCCAGAGGAAAGCATGGTTGCCGCCATATCCAGGTAGAGGGCTGCCTCTAGGGCAGGAGCGGAGGCCCCCGGCAGCTTCTTGCCCCCAGCGTTCGCTACTTCTGCACCAGATACGGGCACCCCACGGCGCCTACGAATGAGCAGGAAGATTGCCCCTGCCAAAGAAGCACAGCTTACAGACAGTAGAGCTAGCATCAGCGCCCCTCCTCGGCACGAGAAATCAGGTGGGCCGTCCACCGGTTACCGCACCAGGCCAGTCCCAGGCCTAGCACCCCCACAGCCGCACCGGGGATAGACCCTACTAAGACACCCACCGGGTCAGTGCCCATAAGGATTCCCAGCCCCAGGCCAATGAAGGGCAGCCAGGAGAGAATACGCCCGGTTGCCCGCGGCCCGCTCAGGGCTGTCTCCCGCTGCTGGCGTAAATCAATTTCTGTCTCAAGATAGGAGGCCAGGTGCTCGAAAACCTGGGCTAGGGAGGCCCCGGTGCGCTCCCCTACCTGCCAGCAGGCGGCTACCATGGCAGCGCCCTGGCGTACGCTCTCACGCACCTCATTCTGCTGGGCAACCTGCAGGTAGACCTCTGCCAGGGAGAGGCCCCGGTGGGCGCGGGCACTGGCAGCGGCAAAGAGCTGGCCCATCTGGGCACGGGCCAGTTCAAGGCCCTGGTCTTGACGGGCGGACGTCCGCAGAGCACCCAAAACCGCTAAGCGGCGGGGCTTAGGCTGGGCTGTGCTCTTCTTCTCTGTACTGGCCAGGTAGGTTGCTACCTTGGTGCAAGCCAGCGCCGGGGAGCAGCCCGCGCGGAGCAGGGCCGCTAGGCGCCAGATAGCATCAGGCCACAGTTCTAGTTCTTCTAAACCTACAGAGTCACTTGTGGGTAGATAATTTTTCAGGCTCCTTGCTCTCACACTTGACCTGCCTGCTCGCTGGAAGAGAGCCCGGCTGCGCTCCTCATACCCTCACTGCCGGGGTGCCAGTGCAGGTAGGTTCCCCGGCGGCGCGGCTCCACCGTACAGACCGGTTGCACAACCAGCTCCTGCCCACCCACCAGCCGGTAAATCCCCCGCACGAGCCGGTAGCCAGCCTCACGGTCAAGGTGCACGATATAGTCCAAGGCAGTAGAGGCCTGCAAGGCCACAGCCTGGCTACTCACCCCCGCCAGAGCCCCCATAGCGTAGAGGCGGGCAGGCACCGCCTGGGCCGAATTAGCGTGCACCGTGGTGCCACTACCTGCGTGGCCGGTATTCATAGCCGTGAGCATATCCATCACCTCAGCACCACGGCACTCCCCCACCACCAGCCGGTTAGGCCGCATACGAAGAGCCTGCCGAATCAGCTCAGCTAACCCCACCTCCCCCTGCCCCTCAGCGTTAGCAACCCGGGCTTCTAGGCTCACAGCATGCGGGTGATCTAGGTGCAGCTCAGAGGTATCTTCTACCAGTAGTAGCCGCTCACCGGCGTCCGCCTCCTGCAACAGGGCACCGAGCAGGGTTGTTTTACCGGTGCCGGTTCCCCCGCTCACTAGCAGGTTAGCCCGCGAGCGCACCAGGTGCCGTAGCATCTGCTCTATCTGGCGGCCCATCATGCCGCGCTCTTGAAGTTGCCGTAAGGACGGGCGCTGGGCTGGTTGTAGGCGTAAAGAGAGTAGGGTGCCGCAACGGCTCAGCGGTGGAAGCAGGGCGTGAATGCGGATTCCCTCTGGGGTTTGCACATCGGCGGCGGGGTAGGCGTCATCGAGGCGGCCACCTGCTGCGAGGATCAGCCGGGTGGCGAGGGCTCTGACGGCTTCGTCGTCGGGGAAGGTTATGGGTGCCCGGTGGAGGGTTCCGGCTGCCTCGTACCAGATGTTGTGGGGGCCGTTGACGAAGATGTCGGTCATATCTGGGTGGGCTAAGAGGGGTGTGAGCAGACCCAGGTCTGTTTCTGCTGGGTTGCTTGCAAGCAGGGGTAGGTCTTCAACGCTGGGGGCTGCCTCTAGCGGTGATTCTATAGGCGGTTCTGCTGGCGGTTCTATAGGGAGTGGCTCACAGAAGTGTCGTCGTGAGCGGCGCACTCGTATCTGTGTATCGGGCATGGTGACCTTTCACGGTACACCCCGTACCCCGGTATCTTTCTCTGCCTCTCTTTATGCCACAGAAGACCTGCCCTGTCTAGCCCTGTGAGTAGCTTCAACGGCATAATAGAAAGATGTATATCGTGCTTGGCCCTGCGACCTCACCCGGCGATAGGCCCCTCTGGGAGGCCATAACGCTCAATGGCACCGGCCCAGGCACCCACCGCGCTTTTCCCTTCGCTAAACTGCCGGACTTTGTGCGAGCAGTAGAAGCCCAAAACCCACACCGACTAATCCGCTGGGCCTGGGCGGACGCCCGCAAAATCATGCCCGCCCTACTAGCGGCAGGTGTCTCACCGGCCTCCTGCCATGATCTGCGCCTAGCCCAGCGTATTTTGCTGACGGCAGCCACCCGCGCCCAAAACCATTTGCCCTACACTCCCACCCTAGATTTGGCCGGGGAACCAGATCCCCCAGCCGGGGCTATGCCCGCCCGCCGCCAGATTCAAGGGCAGGCCTCCCTCTTTGATGACCTAGGTGCAGCCCCACCCAAGACGCATGAGACAGCCGGGCCAGCTGCGTCCGCCCTGCTCACCGAACTGCGCGCCCAGCTAGATGCCGTCGCCGCCTGCCCGGCCCCTGCCCGGCTCTCCCTCCTGCTGGCCGCAGAATCGCAAGGGGCCCTCATCGCAGCTGACATCAAACACTACGGTATGCCCTGGAACCGCACCATCCACGAAAAAATCCTCGAACACGCCCTAGGGCCCCGCCCAGCAGGCTACGACCGGCCCTATAAGATGGAGCGCCTAGCAGCGCGCATCCGCCAAGAACTGGGTACCCCAAACCTCAACCCCGATTCGCCCCAAGAAGTGCTCAAAGCCCTGCAAGCAGCCGGGCATTCGGTGGCCTCTACCCGCAAATGGGAGCTGATTGAGTGGGCCAATGCGGTACCCCACCTGCGCGAAGAACGCTGGCAGCTGGTGCGCCCCCTGCTCGAGTACAAGCGTCTGGCCCGCCTTTACACCGCCAACGGCTGGAACTGGCTCGATACCTGGGTCACCAATAACCGCTTCCACCCCACCTATGAGGTAGGGTCCGCCGCCACCGGCCGCTGGGGCGGGCACGGCGGAGGGGCCATGCAAATCCCCAAGGACGTGCGCCCGGCCATCCGCGCAGAAGAGGGCATGATGCTCACCGTGGCAGACGCCGCCCAAATTGAGCCGCGCATCCTGGCTGTTATGAGCGGGGACCGTGCCCTAGCCGTTGCCGGGCGCGGCACCGACCTCTACCTGGGCATCGCCCAGATTGGCGAACGCACCGGCAGCGCACTCAAAGACCGCTCCCACGCCAAGGTTGCCCTCCTGGCGGCCATGTACGGGGCCACCACCGGCGAAGGTGGACAGCTCATGCCCCACCTTAAAAAGATGTTCCCTGCCGCCATTGCCCTCACCGAGCAGGCCGCCAGCATTGGCCTGCGCGGTGGGCAGGTGACCACCTACCTGGGGCGCACGTCCCCTGCGCCCTCTCACGCCTGGTTTCAGGCCCAGCGCAACCAGGTCACAGCAGCGGACGAACGCGCCGCCCGCTCAGCAGCCCGCGCCCACAGCCGTTTTACCCGCAACTTCGTTATCCAAGGAACAGCTGCCGAATGGGCAGTGATCTGGATGGCTCAAATCCGTAAACGGCTACGCACCGAACGCCGCTTTGGCAAACGCATGCAAACCCGCCTGGTCTACTTCCTCCACGACGAAATCATGCTCTACGGGCCTACCAGCGAATCAGCCCGCGCCGCCGACATCGTCCGCGAATCAGCACAAGCAGCCGCCGAACTTATCTTCGGCCCCACCGATGTGGAATTTCCTGTCACCGTGGTGACTACCGACGATTATTCGCAAGCTAAGTAAGTCAGGCGGACGGGCGCGGCTCTAATCCCAGGGTTCTTCCCAGCCCAGCTCTTCAAAGACGCGGGAGAGCAGATACCCGGTGAAACCCCAGATGGTGAAGGGCTCATGGTCACCTGTGACCCTAAAAGCCGGGGACTGGTGCTGGGGTGATCCTCGTCTAACGGTCACAGTCAGCCGGTTAGCCGGGTTCAGCAAATCAGCGACCGGTACGCGCACCACCAGGGTTGATTCATTCTGATCGACAGCCTCTACAGGGGTAGGTGACTCCCACCAGCCCAGCACGGGGGTAACCCGGTAGTTACTCACCGGTACATCAAGGGCAGGGAGCTGGCCCAGCAGGCGCACCCCCTCAGCCTGCAAACCAGTTTCTTCCACCGCCTCACGCAAGGCGGCTACCTGCTCGACTGTCCGGCCGCTGCTTTGGGCTTGGTCATAGTCTTCAGGGTCAATCCGCCCACCGGGCAGGGCAGGCTGACCGGCATGGTGGCGCAGAGTACCCGAACGCACCAGGACCAGTAGGTCAAGGTCCGCAGCTACAGTGGTGCACCTGGCGTTGTGTGCAGGGGCATCATCGAGCACCCCCATCAGCAGCAAAACCGCGGCCTCCTTAGCACTCTCCTGCCCCGCTTGCCCTGCCGGTCCCGTCTGGTCAGCCTGCCCCGCCTGGTCAGCCTGCCTTACGGGCCATAGATCGCCTGGGCGCCCGATGCCCGCAGCCCGGTTAGCTAAAGCCCGCAGAGCCGCCAGAGCCGGGTGCTCCCCTGCGCTATCTTCCCTAGGCGCTAATTCTCTAGGTACTGATTCACTAGGCGTTGATTCACTCGGCCATGCTTCCCTAGGCCTTGAATCCTTAGGCATTGAGGCTCCACCCCTCAGCCCGTAACTGGCGGCGGGTAGCACCCTGCACAAAACGCAGGTGCAGGCGCTCGCGGCCTGGCGCCATCTCATATTTGAGGAGTTTTTCTGCTGCCGCACGGTCAGTTTCACCAGTGCCGTAGGCCGGGCACATATCGGCCACCGGGCAGGCCCCGCAGGCCGGTTTTTGGGAGTGGCAGATACGGCGGCCGTGGTAAATCAGGCGGTGGGAGAGCTGCGTCCAGTCCTTGGGTTCAAAGAGTTCTGCCACCGCACTTTCAACCTTGGCGGGGTCTTCTTCACTGGTGAAGCCAAGGCGGCGGGCTAGACGGCCAAAGTGAGTATCAACGGTGATACCCGGCTTGTCGAAGGCGTTACCGAGCACCACGAAAGCAGTTTTTCGCCCGACTCCGGGAAGTTTGACCAGCTCACTGAGCTGACCTGGCACCTGCCCCTGGTAGTCAGAAACTAACTGTGCTGCCAGGTTCACAATAGCTTTAGCCTTAGAGCGGTAGAAGCCCAGGGGCCGCACTATATCTTCCACATCTTCACTACGGGCCTGGGCCAGGGCTGCAGCATCGGGGTAGCGGGCAAAGAGCTCAGGGGTGATGGCATTGACACGCACATCAGTGGTTTGGGCCGATAGGACGGTAGCCACCAGCAGCTGGTAGGGGTTATCGAAGTCTAGTTCAGCGACCGCATAGGGGTAGGTTTGGCCCAGAATACGGTTGATTTTGCGGGCTCGGCGGGTCAGCGCCAGTTGGCTTTCTTTTTCGCCTTTGGCGGCGGCGCGGGCGCGTTTACGGGCGGACGCTCGTGCGTGAGGTTCAGGCACGGTGCGAATCTCAATCTGGGTGAGTTCATCGGGGGTGAGGGGCAGTTTGGCGTTCAGGGGCATGTCTCTAAGCCTACCTTTGTGCCTGCTGGTGGTGGCCTGGTTGGTTTCTCCCGGCGTCCTTTTTCGCTTAACACGAACACCCATATTTGTGACTTAGACTACAGGGTGCGCTAAGGTGAGATAAAGCCAGTTTGTGTCGCATATCAACATATGCCCCACATGAGAGGAAGGCATATCATGACCGAGATCCAGGACGTCTTCGCCCCCAGCCCCGAATTCTCCGCCCAGGCCAACGCCCAGCCAGGCATCTACCAAGAAGCCCAAGAAAAAGGTAAGGAATTCTGGGCCGAACAGGCCCGAAACCTGCTCACCTGGTACAAGCCCTTCACCGAAACCCTCGACTGGTCCAACCCGCCCTTCGCCAAGTGGTTCGCAGACGGGCAACTCAACGCCTGCTACAACGCCGTAGACCGCCACGTCGAGGCCGGCAGGGGCCAGCGACCAGCAATCCTCTTTGAGGGCGAGCCGGGCGACACCGCCTCCTACACCTACGCAGAACTCAAAGACGAAGTCTCCCGCGCCGCTAACGCCCTAGAATCTCTGGGCCTGACCAAGGGCGACCGGGTGGCTATCTACATGCCCATGATTCCCGAAGCCGTCATCGCCATGCTGGCCTGTGCCCGTATCGGTGCGGTGCACTCTGTGGTCTTCGGCGGTTTCTCAGCCGATGCCCTACGCTCCCGCATCGAAGACGGCCAAGCCAAGCTGGTCATCACCGCAGACGGCTCCTTCCGCCGTGGCAAGCCCTCCATGCTCAAACCCGCTGTGGATGCTGCCCTCGCAAAGGGTGGTAGCTCTGTAGAAAACGTACTGGTTGTTCAGCGCAATGGTGAAGACATCGACTGGGTGGCGGGTCGCGATATCTGGTGGCACGACCTCCTCGCCAGCCAGTCCACCGACCATGAGCCCTCCCAACAAGGCGCAGAAGACCCCCTCTTCATTCTCTACACCTCCGGCACCACAGGTAAGCCCAAAGGTATCTTGCACACCACCGGCGGCTACCTGACCCAGGGTGCTTTCACCCACCAGAACGTCTTTGACCTCAAAGCAGAAACCGACGTCTACTGGTGCACCGCCGACGTCGGCTGGGTCACCGGCCACACCTACGTAGCCTATAGCCCCCTGGTCAACGGCTGCACCCAGGTCATCTACGAAGGCACCCCAGATTCCCCGCACCGCGGCCGCTTCTGGGAAATCGTGCAAAAATACGGGGTGACCATCATGTACACCTCCCCCACCGCCATCCGCGCCATGATGAAGTGGGGCGAAGATATCCCCGCCCAGTACGACCTCTCCACCCTGCGCGTGCTGGGCACCGTGGGCGAGGCCATCAACCCCGAAGCCTGGCGCTGGTTCCACCGCGTCATCGGCGCTAACAAGTGCCCCATCGTTGATACCTGGTGGCAGACCGAAACCGGGGCCATCATGGTCTCCCAGCTGCCCGGAATTACCGTGGCCAAGCCCGGTAGCGCCCAGCAACCTATCCCCGGCATCACCATCGACGTGGTGGACGATTTGGGAGAGTCCCTGGCCAACGAGCAGTCCGGCTTCCTGACCATCCGCGAGCCCTGGCCCTCCATGCTCCGCACCATCTGGGGTGATGACGACCGCTTCATCGACACCTACTGGTCACGCTTCGAGAGCATGTACTTCGCCGGTGACGGAGCCAAACGCGATACAGACGGCGACTTGTGGGTACTGGGGCGGGTGGATGACGTCATGAACGTCTCTGGCCACCGCCTCTCCACCCCAGAAATTGAGTCCGCTCTCGTCTCCCACCCGGCCGTGGCTGAAGCGGCAGTCGTTGGCTCAGCGGACGAAACCACCGGCCAGGCCATCATGGCCTTCGTCATTCTCAACGATGAGGCCAAGGCGGCAGGGCAGAATGAAGCCGAGCTGGCCGAGCAGATTCGGGCCCATGTCGGCACGGAAATCTCCCCCATTGCCAAGCCCAAGCGGGTACTCATTGTTGATGATCTACCCAAGACGCGCTCAGGCAAGATCATGCGGCGTCTGCTCAAGGACGTCGCCGAGGACCGCCCGGTAGGAGACACCACCACCCTGGCTGACCCCACCGTCATGGACGCTATCGAAGCTAACTTCAAGAAGGGTTAGAAGGCACCGGGGAAGAGCATCTGGGGCATGTGTGCCCCAGTTTGCTTCTTCTATGCTCAGCCCGCTGGTGGCGGGCCGTGTGGTGTGAAAAACTAGAGACTATGGCAACACCACAGACTGCGCCGCGGCGTATCTCCGTCATTAACGGCCCTAACCTCAACCTCCTTGGTGTGCGCAAACCCGAGGTATACGGGCGCACCACCTTAGCTGATATTGAAGCTGCTCTCCGAGCCCAAGCCGCAGAGCTGGGCTACGAGATGACTTTCATGCAGTCCAACCATGAAGGGGATTTGATCGACGCGGTTCAGGCTGCCCGCACCACCTGCGCCGGTATCATCATCAACCCGGCCGCCTACACCCACACCTCCGTGGCCCTGCACGATGCCCTAGAGGCAGCCGAATTGCCGGTCGTTGAGGTGCACCTGTCTAATGTGCACCGGCGTGAGCCCTTCCGTCACCATTCCTATGTCTCACCTCAGGCGACCGCCGTGATTGCCGGTGCAGGCGCCCAGGGCTACGAGCTGGCCCTGGCCTTCTTAGCCCGTCACCTCTAAGGTCACGAAAAGCTCATATCCCAGCTGGGCTACCAGGATCTTGCCCTCTCACCGGCCCCTATCGCCGCTACCCGCGCGCTCCAGCTTGCCGGTGCGGCAGGTTCTTGCCTAGTGGTCTGGACGCTACCGCCTGCCTCCCTTGTGGGTGGGCTGCTCCTACTGGCAGTGGGGCTAGCTGTGTATTTCCTCTATGCCCGCAATGGCAGGAGCACTCAACCCTAGTTGGGTAGGCACTGGCCGGTGGCAACCGTGGGTGAGCTTGCGCTGACGTGGGCTAGTGCTTCAAGAATCTGGGACGATGGCACCGCGTAACCGGTCTGGTTCTGGGTGGACTTGGCGAACACCATGGCGATGACGCGTCCGTCCTCGGTGAGTACTGGGCCGCCGGAGTTGCCCTGTTGCACCTGGGCAGCTAGCTGGTAGACCAGGCGGGAGGGGTTGGTTTGGCCGGTTTGGGCGTTGATGGTCTGGGTGTAGCCCAGCCCTTGGACTGTTGCGGCTCGGTTGGCAAAGGGGCCGCCACCGGGGTAGCCCATGAGGGCAACGGTGGTGCCCGAGGCGATCTCGGCTTCGTTGAGGGTCAGGGGGGTGAGAGCTAGGTCTGGGGCGCTGATGATCGCAATGTCGTGTTCGGGGTCGTAGTAGATCACGTCGCCGGTTACTGCCTGCCCGTCACGGCTGATGAGGGTGGGGGTGTTCACGCCTGCTACTACGTGTGCGTTTGTGACTGTTAGGCCACCGTCTACGACGAAGCCTGACCCTTCAGAGGTGTAATTACAAGCTTGGGCTGCACCGACAACCTGCACCACCGATTGGCCTGCTTTATCTAGGGGTGCGCTTTCAAGGGTGCCGGTGGGGGCGGACTGTTCGGGGTAGAGAAGTTGGGAGATTTCGGGTAGGCCGGTGGCCTGTACGATACGGCCCCGAATTTCGGTTACTTTTTCTTGAGCGGACGCCGGGGTCATCTGCATCATCCAGGTCACTACCTTTGAGTCTGCGGTGAGGGCAGTGACGGCGGGGATGCCCAGGGGGCGGACGACCAGCACCACGGTGACGATGACCAGTGAGGCTAGCACTATGTTGAGCAGGCCACCGGCTAGCCGCTCTAGCCCGCGCAGGGGTGTGCGGTCGCTTGCCTTGCGGATAACATTTCCCAGGGTTGCACCCAGGGTCTGCCCTAGTATTAGGCAGGCAAGCACTGTGCCTAGCCCGGCTAGCAGGTGCCATTGGGCGGTGACTTGGTTGATGGCCCAGGGGGTGGCGTAGATGGAGGCGACGGCGCCTAGGACGAAGCCTAAGAAGGTTCCTAGGGTGATGAAGAGCCCCTGCCGTATGCCGGCAATAAAGTAGAGGGCGATAATAGCGATAATGACCCAGTCGAGTATGGTCATAACTCTCCATTCGGTGAGGGAAGGCTAAGGTTGGAAGAATTCTTGGAGAAGCGGCCCTGTGTGGCGGTCTTTGGGTATCGAAAGCACTAAATATCCTGTAGGCTCGTAGTAGTTGAATAAGTCACAGATAAAAGTGCGATGTGATGAACTAGGCAAAGGCTATGCTTAGAAGTCTGCCCGCTCTGTATATACAGGGTATCGCACTTGAATCGCCCTTTAGACCTACCATATTCAGGAGTAAAAGAGAACCATGGATATTGAAGTACTACGCCGTGCTCCGCTGTTTGCTTCACTCGATGACGAAGCTTTTGCAGCGCTAACTGAAGACATTACTGAAGTTGATCTTTCCCGCGGTGCCACCCTCTTCTACGAAGGCGATCAGGGTGATCAGCTCTACTTCGTCATCTCAGGCAAGATGAAGCTGGGCCGTACTGCCTCTGACGGCCGTGAAAACCTGGTAGCTATCATGGGCCCGGGCGAAATCTTCGGCGAAATGGCCCTGTTTGACCCCTCACCCCGTTCCACCAGCGCAACCGCTGTCTCTGAGACCCGCCTGGCAGGTGTCAAGCACGAGTCCTTGCGTAAGGCTATGGAGAAGTCCCCCAACATTTCTGCCCAGGTTCTGCAGGCTCTGGCCCGCCGCCTGCGCCGCACCAACGAGAACCTGGCTGACCTGGTCTTCTCAGATGTTCCCGGTCGCGTTGCCAAGGCCCTGCTTGACCTGGCTGACCGTTTCGGTCGCCCCGCCACCGATGGCGTGCTAGTTGCCCACGAACTGACTCAGGAAGAGCTGGCTCAGCTAGTCGGCGCTTCCCGTGAAACCGTGAACAAGGCCCTGGCCGAGTTCGTTTCTCGCGGCTGGATCCGTCTGGAAGCTCGCGCCGTGGTTATTCTCGACCTGCAGCGTCTGCGTCAGCGCTCCCGCTAAGCTAGGGCGGGCCTCCTGCCTGCTTTAGAGACTTCACAACCGGGTGGTCAGCTTATGCTGGCCACCCGGTTTTTGTGTGTCTCTTATTTTTATATTTGCAGGTAGCAGATGCCGGTGGCATCCTGTTTCACTGTGGGCAGGTAGAGGGAAACCTGGCGCCGTTTGGCCAGGAAGGCCACCGCCCCCGGGCAGGCCGCTAACTGTTCAAGAATGTGCATGACGCCGGGGGTCACCAGCTCTTGGAAAGGAACCCCGATGGTGTCCTCCTGCCCAATTTCTTTGCCTAGTTCCAGGCTGGTAGGTTGAGCAACTAGCTCACGCGCGCTCATCCAGCGCCCCCAGATTCCTTTATTGGCAAGTAGGGATGGGTTCTGCCCTATGGGAACCGCGCAGGTGAAATAGTGAATGTCGTAGCGTTTATGGAAGAAGTCGGGTGACTGCCAGCGGGCTAGGGGTTTGAGCAGGTCGGCACGGATTTTGAGGCCGCGGCGTTCTAGGTAGTCAGCAAAGGTTTTCTCCTGCTGGGCTACGGCCAGGCGGGAGGCCATGCACTCGTTACCGCTAGTGAGCTCAATGGTAGATAGTTCCCCGCTACCAGCTAGTAGCACACCGGTTTCTTCAAAGAGTTCTCGTACCGCAGTGACCACAGCGGCGTTAGCTGCCCCTAGGTCCTCCTGGCTAAAAGCCTTAGCCCAATGATCCCCGCTGGGGCCTGCCCAGCCGATGGGGGCGGCGTCCTCGGGTATGCCTAGCCCGCCGGGGAAGGCGACCCGCCCCATCGGCGATTTCACCCGGTAGGTCATAAAGGTTTCAGGCCCTGAGGCTCCGTCGCGCACAAAAACTACTGCGGAGGCAGGTTTAGCTGCGCGCGGTATGCCTTGGCCCTCCGTAAGCCAGGTGCGAGCTGAGTCTTGCTGGCTAGCAGGGATAGGGTAGGTTTTAGGTGCCGGTGCCCCTACCGAAGCGTAGGGGGCGGACGCCGGTGGCGGCACCCGTTTGAGGGCGCCGGTGTACATGGGTTGGTTAGGCATATTCCACGATAATTTCGACTTCTACCGGGGAGTCTAGCGGGAGCACCGGCACACCAACGGCGGAGCGGGCGTGCACACCGACCTCACCAAAGACTTCACCCAGGAGTAGGGAGGCCCCGTTAATGACGGCGGGCTGGCCGGTGAAGGAGGGCTCGGATGAGACGAAGCCGACCACTTTGACCACGCGGGTGATGCGGTCAAGGTCCCCAATAACTGATTTGATAGCTGCCAGGGCGTTGAGGGCTGAGAGGCTGGCCATTGTCTGGGCGGTTGCGGGGTCTACGAAGCCTTCGGCGCCGGAGTCTGAGACCTTACCGGTGGCCGGTAGCTCACCCTTGATAAAGGGTAGCTGGCCTGAGGTGTAGACATAGTTGCCGCTGGTGACGGCCGGTACGTAGGCAGCTACTGGGGCTGCCAGTTCGGGTAGGTCGTAGCCCAGTTCTTTGAGTCGATCTTCAATCTGTGACACGGCGCACTTTCTCAAGGACAGGTTTTTAGGGGCAAAAACCGGGCTCAGATACGGTGTCTGAACCCGGTTCTTGTCTGAGTATTTAGTTACTCGCCTTCTTGCGCTTAAAGTAGGCGATTGGATTGCCCTGAGTGGGGGCAACCATGTTCCCGGCGGGGGTGGCGTTGCTAGGTGCAGGAGCACCGGGGAGCACGGTCACCAGCTCCCAGCCGTCTTCACCCCAGTTATCGAGGATCTGTTTGGTTGCGTGAATCATCAGGGGCACTGTTGCGTATTCCCATTTTTCCATAGCACCAAGCCTAGACTACCGGGGCCCAAAAGACGACCCTGAGAGCTCTGTCAGGTTTTTTGTGGGCGGCTGTGACATGCAGGCCGGTGCGCTTTTCACCGTGAGCCGATAAACTGATGCAATGGCTTCTTCAAAGAATGTGCGAAAGAGACGCCGCAGCCCCGGCGACCTTGTTCAATTTGTTGCATTGAGCATCATTGCCGGTTTTATTGCGGCCTTGATTCTGGTGCCCCCCACTACGGTCTTGGGCGCGTCTGTCAATGCATCCATGAACTGGTTTAAGACTCTACCTGCGACTCTCAGCGATGGGCCTCTCTCCCAGCCGTCCGTTATCTACGCTAACGATGGCAAGACAGAGCTGGCGTCCTACTACGCGCAGAACCGTACCGCGGTTGCCTTGGAAGATATCTCCCCGCATATGAAAGATGCGATTCTTTCATCTGAAGACCGTAATTTTTACGATCACGGCGCGATTTCTCCTATGGGTATCGCCCGCGCTATGGTCAACAACGTTATTAATCCCAACGCTCGTCAGGGCGCTTCAACGCTGACCCAGCAGTACGTCAATAACCTGCTCATTGACGCTGCTGAGCAGTCGGGCACCGAGGCCAGCACCTTGGGGGCTAACAAGGATTACCTTGATAAGGTCAAGGAAATTAAGCTGGCTATCTCCATGGAGCAGAACCTTTCTAAGGATCAGATCCTTGAGGGCTACCTGAACATCATTAACCTGGGTGGATCCAACTACGGTGTAGAGGCAGCAGCCTACTACTACTGGGGTATTTCTGCCTCAGAGCTCAATATCTCCCAGTCGGCCATTCTGGCGGGTATGGTGGTATCCCCGAACATGTACCGCCCCGACGTTAACCCTCAGCTAGCCAAGGAACGCCGAGACGTGGTGCTGGGTACCATGCTGCGTGATGGCAAGATTACCGAGGACGAGTACTCTGACGCCCTGAATGAAGAAATCACTCTCGATATTCACACCACCCCCATGGGCTGCTCCACCGCTGGCGACTTCGCACATTTCTGCTACTACGCCATCACTGACTTCCTGAACGATGAGACCTACGGCGCCACTGAGGATGA
Source organism: Rothia sp. 88186D007BW (assembly GCF_053544215.1). Lineage (NCBI taxonomy): Bacteria > Bacillati > Actinomycetota > Actinomycetes > Micrococcales > Micrococcaceae > Rothia > Rothia sp. 88186D007BW. The sequence continues at coordinate 225,553 of NZ_JBPPTR010000001.1, forward strand.
CCGTGCTAATGCCCTCTACCGTGGCGGCTACAAAATTGTCACTACTGTGAACCCCTCAGCCCAGAAGGACGCCAAGGCCCAGGTTGAGGCCACCCAGCCTTCAAAGAACAACCCTGATGAGGTCAGTGCAGCCCTGGTGTCTGTTGAACCGGGCACGGGCAAAATTATTGCGATGGCCCAGAACTCTGGCTATGGCAACCCTGACGAAACCAACTTTGCCGATAACTTCTATAACTACAACGTAGGTGTGTCCCACGGTGGTACCGCTGGCTTCCAGCCCGGTTCAACCTTCAAGGCCGTCCTTCTTGCCCAGTGGCTCAAGGATGGTAAGGGCGCCAACGCTGTCATTGATGGCACTTCGTTGAACTACCCCCAGAGCTTCCGCTGGCCCGCTAGCTGCCAAGAGGGCGGCTATGTCACCTCTGAGGACGCCGATGGTTACGTCTTCACCAACGCTGAAGGCGGTAACCAGAGCTGGGGCACCGTAGCCTACGGCATTAAGAACTCCATTAACTCTTATGCCGTTAAGATGGCTTCAGTCACCGACGCTTGTGCCATCGATGAGATGCGGGCCAAACTGCGTATTACCGACGGTACAGGTGCTGACCCCTACTCCATGACCCGCCCCTCCTACCTGCTCGGTGGTTGGGAGCAGGGTACGACCCCGCTCATTATGGCCTCTGCTTACGCAACCTTTGCTAGCGGCGGCACCTACTGTAAGCCTCTGTCCCTTGAAACAGTCAGCAAGGGTGATGAGGACATCAAAACCTACGAGCCCAGCTGTGAACGTGTGCTCGATAAGGACGTTGCCAACGGTGTGAACTACGTGCTCAAGCAGGTTCTGGTGGATGGTTCAGGCTATCAGCGCGGTATTGGTTTGCCCGATGCCTCTGCGGCTAAGACCGGTACGACCAACAACTCCACCCAGACCTGGACGGTTGGTTATACCCGCGGCCTGTCTACCGCTTCATGGGTTGGCAACCTTGATAACACCTCTCGCCCCTTGAACGGCCTATCTATTAACGGCAAGGTTTTGAACTATGTGGACGGCGCCACCTATGCAGGTGCCCAGTGGCAGAAGTTCATGCAGGCTCAGGCTAAGAACTACAAGACCGATAAGTTTGATACTCCCTCAGACACGGTTCTTGGTGCCAACCAGTAAGGACTTACCTTGAATTCTCAGAATTCTTCTGGCGTGGCGGCTTCAGCTAGCACTCTGGCACAGAGCCTTTCAGTGGTTCTGGCAGCAGGTGCTGTGGCTGGGGCCGCCACGGCCGCCTATGCCCACTTTATTGAGCTCAACAATTTTCAGGTGCGCCATGAGAGCCTGCCGATTTTGCCGGCAGGTAGCCCCGATTTTAAGATTCTGCATATCTCAGATATGCACATGATTCCGGGGCAGGGGCAGAAAACTGCTTTCATGCATTCTCTGGCTGAGCTAGAACCTGATGTGGTGATTAATACTGGGGATAACCTTTCCCATATCCAGGCTCTTCCTGCCCTCTTAGAAGCTCTAGATCCTCTACTGGATTTTCCAGGTGTCTATGTGCCGGGGTCTAACTGTTATTTCGCTCCTGTACCCAAGAACCCGGCCCGCTACCTGTGGATAAAGAACACGGGGGACGAGGCGACCTCTGAGACTCGCCCCAACCTCCCTACTCAGGCCATGCACGATGCTTTTGATGCCCGCGGCTGGGTAGGGCTCATCAACCGTTACGATACGCTGACGGTGGAGGGTCTGCGTCTGGAGTTTTCGGGGGTGGATGACCCCCACCTAGAATATGACCGCCACCCTGGCTTCTCCCCTACCGCTTTTGATGCCCAGTCGGGCCCCAGCGTCCGCCTGGGTATCTGCCATGCCCCTTACCTGCGCACTCTTGACCGGTTTGCCGACGACGGCGCTCAGGCTATTTTTGCTGGCCATACTCATGGTGGTCAGGTGTGCTTGCCCGGTGGCCGGGCTTTGGTTTCTAACTGTGATTTGCCTCCGGCTCGGGCTAAGGGGGTCTCCTATCAGGAGGGTGTGCCTGTGCAGGTTACCGCGGGTTTGGGTACTTCGCGCTATGCCCAGGTGCGTCTGTTTTGCCCGCCTGAGGCAGTGGTGGTGACGCTGACCGCCCGGTGATGTATCTAGTTTTTGCACCTATGCAAATGTAAGATAAATTACTATGGCATCTCGATTATTGCGTGTCTCCCCCGCCCCTACACCTCCCCCTGCTCCCTACGGTGCCCGCGCCGAACAGGAAGTCACGCTCTGGCAGTATTCGCGCCCTATTCGTGCCCGCTGGGTCTGTGGGCTTTTTGTAGCACTGACCGCCGCCATTATCGCGATTTCTATTCCTCAGGTGCTGGGCTGGATTGTCGATGCCATGCTCACCGACCAGCCCACGGTGGGGGCAGTGTGGGCAGGCGGTGCCCTAGTTTTCATCTTGGGGCTGGCTCAATCTGCCCTCTTTTTTCTGCGCCGCCAGCTCGTCATTGAGCCTGCTGCCACGGTGGAAAACACCATGCGCATCGCCCTGTTTGACCGGCTGCTGCGCTTCCCTGTTGCCTTCCATGACCGCTGGCCCTCAGGTCAGCTCCTTACGCGCGCGATGGGCGATTTGGGTACTATCCGGCGTTGGACTGCTTTTGGCCTCATGCAAATTATTACGGTATCTGTGCAGGTAGCTGTCGGTAGCTTCTACATGTTCAGCGGCTCCTGGCAGCTAGGGCTCATCTTTCTAGCAAGTATGCCCCTTGCCCTCTTCTGCATCTGGCGGTTTGTGCTGACCTTCCGCGCCCTGACCCGCACCACCCAGGAACGTACCGGCGATTTGGCTACTACTGTTGAAGAGTCTGTTCAGGGGCTGCGCGTGCTTAAGGCCCTGGGGCGTGGCCCGCATGCTCTGGCGGGCTTCCGCAAGGAGTCCCAAGAGTTGCTGGAGCTTGAGGTTGCCAGGGGTCGCGCTATGGGGCGGGTGCGTATGCAGACCACCCTTATCAGTGGGGCTTCACTCTGTTTAGCTTTGCTGTGGGGTCTGCACCTGGTGGGGGCAGGTTCTCTGAGCGTTGGCGCGCTCACCAGCTATTTCGCCACGGCTACTATCCTTTTTGCCCAGGTGGAGCGTTCGGGCATGCTGATTTCTATGTATCTGGCATCGAGTGTTTCGATGGACCGTCACCGTCAGGTCATGGTAGGCCAGGCCGGTGAAGATATTGACCTTCTCCCTGCCCACCGCCAGCGCCCCCGGTCGACGGCAGCTAGCTTAGATTGTGAGGACGTCACCTTCAGCTACGGGCAGCAGGAGCAGCAGGTGCTTTCAGGCTTTTCTTTGCAGATTCGGCCAGGAGAAATTATTGCCCTGGTGGGTTCTACCGGGTCGGGTAAGTCTACTGTCTTGCAGCTCATTCAAAGGCTCTATGAGCCTACATCTGGGCGCATCAGGTTGAATGGGCAAGATATCGCTTCTTTGCCCCTTCCTGAGCTTCGCGAGCAGGTAGCTATTGCTTTTGAGGATCCCCTGCTCTTCTCCGCTAGCGTGCGCGATAATGTTTTGCTGGGTGTAGATCGTAGTGGCCTTACTCCTGGTGAGGAAGAAGCTATTCTGACTCGTGCCTTGACTGTTGCAGCCGCTGATTTTGTTGATCGGCTCCCGCAAAAGGTCGATACTGTCATTGGTGAAGAGGGTATGAGTCTTTCCGGTGGGCAGCGTCAGCGTCTTTCCTTGGCGCGTGCTATTGCTGCCCGCCCTGCTGTTTTGCTCCTTGATGATCCGCTCTCTGCCCTGGATGTGACAACTGAGGAGAAGGTGGTGCGTTTGCTGAAAGAAGAGCTGACTGATACCACCACTGTGCTCACGGCCCATAGGCCTTCTACGGTGGCTCTAGCTGACCGGGTCGTCCTCTTACACCGGGGGCAGGTAGCTGCTGTGGGCCCCCATAGGGAACTTCTGGGCAACCCTATCTACCGCAGTTTGATGAGCGCCGATACCCAGCTCACCGGGCAGGGGCAGGCACCGGCAGCGGGGGCGAACAGCCAGGGGCAGGAGGGCGGACGATGAGGCATCAGGTCACCGAATCAGAAGATAGAATCCAGCTCTCTGCGGGTGAGGCTAAAGCCGTGCGCCGCCGTTCGGTGGCTCTCTTACTCGAGGTCTTGCGCCCTGTGCGGGGGCACCTTTTCCTTACTCTTTTTCTGGTTATTCTGGCTACAGCTCTGACCACGGCCATGCCCTGGCTGATTTCTACGGCTATCAATGATGCCTTAGAGCCCCTTTTGGCCGGAGATAGTAGCTATGCCATCACTTTAGCGGGGTTCTATATCGGGGCAGCTATCCTTGCCGGTATAGCCACTTACACTAATATTTTGCTCACCTTTAAAATTTCTCAGAAGGTGCTCTTTGACCTGCGTCAGCGCATGTTTGAACAGGCTCAAAAGCTCTCTGTGGGCTTCCATGACACCTACACTTCAGGCCGGGTTGTTTCTCGTCTTACCAGCGATTTAGATACGATTCGGCAGTTCCTTGACTCTGGCCTCTCTGAACTAGCAGCGATGCTGCTCTCTATTTCTTTTACCGTTGTGGCTCTCTGCCTCATGGATTGGCGGGCAGGGTTAGCTTTGCTGGTGGTCATGCTCCCGGTTGCCTGGCTCACCGCCTGGTTCCGTCGCGAATCTGAGGTGGCTTACCGGGCCCAGCGGGTGGCGTCCGCCCGCCTTATCTCGCGCTTTGCTGAGACCTTTACCGGCTTGCGTGCGGTCAAGGCCTTCCGCGCTGAGGCGCAGTCCCGCGCCGCCTATGCGGAGGCTGCCGAGGACTTCAGGGTTCGGGGCATGCAAACTATCAAGGTTCATGGCACCTATATGCCTGCCCTGCAAGCCTTAGGTAATACCTTTGTGGCTATCGTGCTGGTGGTGGGGGGCTACTCCATTTTGGGTGGCTCTATGCAGGCCGGCACCTTACTTGCACTGGTGATTTATGCTAACCGGGTCTTTGAGCCGATTTTCATGCTCTCGGACTACTACAACATGTTTCAGTCTGCTGTCTCTGCCCTGGAAAAGGTTTCAGGGTTCCTTGCTGAGGAGCCTGAGGTAGCTGAGCCTGAGCACCCGGCCCGCCGCAAGATCCCCGCCACCGGCCACCTGGTTTTTGAGGATGTGGAGTTTGAGTATCTTGCAGGACGCCCCGCCCTGCACCGTCTAAATCTCGACATTCCTGCCGGGCAGCGCTTGGCTTTGGTGGGTGAAACCGGTGCAGGTAAGTCAACGATTGCTAAGCTCATTGCCCGCTTCTACGATGTGACTCATGGCAGGCTGACTCTTGATGGGGTCAATGTGCGTGATCTTTCTGATGAGCAGTTGCGCCGTGAGGTGGTAATGGTGACCCAGGAGGCCTACCTTTTCAAGGGCACCGTGGCTGACAATATTCGCCTGGGCAATCCTGCTGCTAGCGATGAGGAAGTCTTTGAGGCTGCCCGCAAGGTGGGGGCCTATGACTTTATTTCTGGCCTACCGCAGGGTTTTGATACCAACCTCTCTAAACGCGGCGGCCGGGTTTCTGCGGGGCAGCGTCAGCTCATTTCTTTTGCCCGGGCTTTTCTTGCTGACCCGGCCGTCCTTATTTTGGATGAGGCTACCGCTTCTCTTGATATTCCTACTGAGAAGCTGGTGCAGCAGGGTTTGGAGTCTCTGTTGCAGGGGCGTACTTCTGTGGTGATTGCCCACCGTCTTTCGACGGTGCTGACGGCTGACCGGGTGCTGGTGGTTTCGGAGGGGCAGGTGGTGGAGGATGGTTCACCTGCTGCTCTGGTGCAGGCGGGCGGACGCTTTGCAGCGATGGCTCGGGCTTGGGAGGAGAATAACCGCCCCGAGGGCTAAGGCGGGGTAATTTGGCAGGGTTAATACTGCCGCGCTATACTTGAGAGGTTGTTATGCGCAACAATCGGGATGTGGCGCAGCTTGGTAGCGCGCGTCGTTCGGGACGACGAGGCCGCAGGTTCAAATCCTGTCATCCCGACCAAGCGAAACCGTCTCTGGCTGATGCCGGGGGCGGTTTTTTCTTGCTCTTTTTATTGCAGGTTGTCACACCGCGTCACAAATGCTTGTTGTGTAAAGTTTTTTGAGTATAGTCTGAAGAAAAATGCAGACAGGGAAGGGCACATCATGCCACAAAAAGTTCTCATCATCTCAGGCTCGGACCGGCAAGGCTCATTCAACACCCAGTTAGCTCAACACCTCGCTAACGCCCTCAAACATGAAGGCCAGCCAGCAGAAGTCTACGATTACTCAGCCGTCCCCCTACTGAGCCAAAATTCAGAGTTCCCCACACCTGCACCCGTCACACAGCTTCGAGCCGACATCGCTCATGCAGCCGGCCTGATTGTGGTTTCCCCTGAATACAACGGCTCCTACCCAGCCCGTCTAAAAAATCTTATCGACTGGGCCTCACGGCCAGAGAGCCTAGGAGATAAAAACACCCCCACCGTTCTACAGTGCAAAAAGGTCGGTATCGCCTCGGCGGCTAACTCTTCTTACGGCAAATATGTGCTTGAGAGTCTGCGCGACCTGATTCCCTACGTACGCGCTCACCTCATAGAAGACCAAGGCCTGGGCATCCGCATCCCAGCAGAGGCCTGGGGCACCGGCAATCTGGAACTAGATCAAGAACAGCAGAAGAACTTTGATAAGTTCGTTACCAGCTACCTCACATTCCTGGCCGCCTAAGCCAGCTCAACTCAAGAAATTGGGGCCTCCCTGTAGAACAGGGAGGCCCCTTCTCTATAGGCATGGCAGGTGGCTTCACCCGGCGAGATAGGCTCTGTGCTAAGGCCTTAGCGGGAGAGCCGCGAGGGCCACCAGATTTTCTTGCCCAGGTCTTCAACAAGTGCCGGTATGAGCAAGGCCCGTACCACGGTGGCATCGAGAAGCACACCGAATGCGACTATGAAGGCTAGCTGGACTAGGAAAATCAGCGGGATAACGCCCAGGGCTGCGAAGGTGGCCGCCAGAACGATACCGGCTGAGGTGATCACACCGCCAGTTGCTACCAGGGCGGTTCGCAGGCCGCTCTTGGTTCCCTGATGCAGGGCTTCTTCTCTCACGCGGGTCATCAGGAAGATGGTGTAGTCAATACCCAGAGCGACTAGGAAGACAAACCCGTAGAGGGGCACGGTGGGGTCAGCACCGGGAAAATTGAAAACGTGGTTGAAGACCAGGGCTGAAACACCGAGAGCGGTGAGATAAGACAGCACCGTGGCAGCCACCAGGATCAGCGGTGCCAGAATTGAGCGCAGTAGAACCATCAGAATCAGGGTGATAACGACCAGCACTACCGGGATAATTAGGGCCCGGTCGCGCTGGGCGCTGTCAATGGTATCGAGGTCAGAGGCGGTGGTTCCGCCCACCAGGGATCCGGGAGCTGCATTGGACAGGCTCTCACGCATCTGGCGCACGGTTTCTTCTGCTTCCGGTGAGTCAGCAGGGTCAGCCAGGGTTACCTGGAGCATGATGCGCCCCTCAACTTCGGTGGGGCTGATACCGGCAAAAACGGGCGGGGCGGACTGAGCGGACGCACCCACCGGCACGCTACCGGCAGGTGAGTCTTGAGCAACAGCGGTAATGGAGCTTACCCCGTCTAGAGCATCGAGGGCTGCCACGGCATCGTCCTGCTCGCTTGCGGGAATAATGACGTTAGCCGGTGAACCGGAACCGCCGGGGAAGTGTTCCGCGAGCACGTTCTGGCCGTCTCTAGCCTGGGATTCCCCTAGCACCAGGTCGGACTGGCGCACACCGTTAGCCTGGAAGGTGGCCGAGAAGCCCGCGAAGATAGCCAGCACCAGGGCGGTGACCAGCCAGACCGTGCGAGGCCTAGACGAGACGAAAGCTGCAATTTTAGCCCAGAAGCCGGCGGAGGCGTCTTTGACTTCAGATGAGTAGCGGGGGCGGGCGGGCCAGAAGGCAGCCCTGCCCAGCAGGGCAAGGACGGCGGGCAGGAAGGTGAGCGAGGCCAGCATCGACAGCACGATACCGGTAGCAGCCACGGGCCCCAGAGCCTTGTTAGACGACAGCTCAGAGAGCAGCAGGCAGAGCAGGCCGGCAATTACCGTGCCACCGGAGGCCAGGATCGGTTCGAGGGAACCCCGCCAGGCAGCTCGGGTTGCTTCCCAGCGGGAGGTGTACTGGGTCAGCGCCTCACGGTAGCGGGCTACATAGAGCAGGGAGTAGTCGGTGGCAGCGCCCACCACTAGAATCAGCAGAATACCCTGCACTTGGCCGTTGATCATGACCCAGCCTGCATTGGCCATGTGCCAGATGACGAAGATAGCGCCAGAGAGAGCAACCATGGAGCTCATCAGCACGATGATGGGCAGCAGGGGTGAGCGGTAGACCACCAGCAGAATCACAAAGACCACAATGAGGGCCACCGCTAGCAGGATGCCATCGATACCGCCAAAGGCTTCAACCAGGTCAGCAGAGAAACCAGCCGGACCTGTCACGTAGCCGGTAAGTCCCTTGGGGGCCTGGGCTATCTCTGCCCGGATACCGTCAACGACCTCTCGGGTTTCAAGATCAGTGGAGATAGGGAGAATGAGTTCTGCCGCCCGGCCGTCCTCAGAGTAAATCACGGGGGAGCTTTCACCGGTGAAGGTTCCGGACGCCGCCAGCTGGTCGGTCAGGCCCTCCAGGTAGGTCTGGTGGGAGTCGGTGAAGGAGCCGTCTGCTTCAAAGACGAGAATGGCGGGCACCGCGTCGGTACCCAGGAAGTCGCCCTGCTGCTCTACCACCTGGGTAGATTCGGCAGAGGCGGGCAAAAAGTCAGTCTGGGAATTGGTCGAGACCTCAGAGATTTTGCCGAAGTAGGGCCCGCCGATACCTGCCACGGCAAGCCAGGCCAGGGTCAGCAGGACAGCCAGGGTAATCTGCCCCCAGGAGCATGAAGAGGAACCAGTTCTAACAGGGCCGGTTTCTGACGAAAAATGATGCATGCTGAGAGTCTAGCTTCTTCCAGAGACCCAAGCTAAAGGAGTCTCTAGCGGGCCCCGGCCCAGGACGGTGTACCCCAGCAGGCGTTGCCATACCCAGGCAAAGAGCAGGGCACCGAGAATGAGGCCGACCATCATGGCCCAGGAGTCATCGGCGGCAGGTAGCCCGTAGGTGGGAGCGTAGTTGGAGTAGAGGGCCAGAACAGCAATCTGAAGCACATAGAGGGAAAGGGTCATACGCCCAGCCCCCAGCAGGGCACCGGCCAGGTGTTCCCGTCCGGCGAGGGTACGCGCCAGCAGGCAACACCACCCAAGGGTAGCTAGGCAGGCTGCCAGGCTAAAGGCAATCTCTAAGCGGCTGGAGGTATAGGGTAAGAATTCTGCCACAGCAAAGCGGGAGTACCAGAAAAGGCCACCGGTAACCAGGCTACCGAGAAGAGCCAGGGCCACATCACCCCAAACACCCCAGCACTCAATTAAGGCGGCGAGCACAGCGCCTATGCAGGCATAGGCCAGCAGGGTAAAGACCTGGTAGTTATAGCCGGTGAACATCCACTCATAGAGGTAGGCGGTATAGCTGCCCTCCATAGCGGCTTGGATAGCCTGGGGCTGGAAAAAGGTTCGGGCGGACGCGGCGAACCACCAGCTACCTACAGCCAGGATAATCAGCACCCACGAAGGCAGGAAGACTAGCGGGGCCATGAGCAGGCTCAACAGCCCCAGGTATTCCAGCACAATATCTACCTGGGCACCCCAAGTTCCAATGTAGAGGCCTAGAGCGATTAGGGCGATAGCTCGCACTACCGATGAGGCAAAGAGAGCGGGGAAGCTCATCCGCTGAGACGAATATAAGGCCCCGGCCCCTAGTAAAAAGGCAAAGAGGGGGGCAGCAAGAAATTCGCTCAGGTTTAATACGCCACCGGGCCCACCGCTAGGAGCCGTCTGGGCGATGAACATGCTGATTAGGGCAGCACACCGGGCCAGGTCAATGCCGATGACACGGCCTGCCTTCTTTAGGTCAGTCACGCAATACTCCTCAACAGATACTGCTTTAGCCTAGCAGTTCCTGAGAAAGCAGCCAGTAATATTTCTACTTTCAGCCGACGAAGGGCCTTCACGGCAGAGGCTTCTTTTAAAGAACTCTTCCCCATGAGCCGGGTCTGTGGTCAACACGGCTCACGGGGAAAAGCCCAAAGGTAGAGGCCCTTCTGCCATGGGAAGGCAGGTAGCCTACTTGAGGATAATGACGTCCAGGGTTCGGGGCCCGTGCACACCTTCAACACGAATCAGCTCAATGTCTGAGGTCGCTGAGGGGCCTGAAATCCAAGTGACGGGCTTATCGAAGTTCAGACGAGCCACCGTCTCAGGAATCAGCTCCACAATGGTATCAACGGGCACCACGCAGATGTGGTGGTCAGGCACCAGGGTGATGGCTCGGCGTCCTTCGGCCTCAGTGCTGTTCAGGGCGATAGTGCCAGTCTCAGCGCATGAGACGGTTGAGGAGGTCACCACAGCGTCAATTGCGTCCAGTTCCCGAACGGAGAGAGCACCGGGCTTCTGGGCGTTACCGGAGTCAACCACGCGGGAGCGGGCAGCAGTATCTTCAGGTAGCCATTCGGTCTTGAGTCCGGTAGGCACCACGTAGCGGGCAGACTTACCTAGCAGCTGCCCCACACGGGCGGCGATGGTCTCTTCGGTTTCGTGGTAGACGTTTGCCTTGTAGTCGATTAGGCGGTCTACCAGCATCTCGATGATTTCTTCGGTGCCCTTGTCGCTTTGGCGGCGGTAGGCGCGGACGGGCTCAGCCGGCTGGGGGTTGTCCCAGAGGGAGGCGCGGATGCGGCCCAGGATTTCTGCTTTTGCATCAGACATTAGTTGGCCTCCTTGGGGGCGATGGGGTTAGCGGCTTCGGCGTTGGCGTGGGCTTCTGCCAGCTTGGCCTGGTTAGCGGCGATGACAGCCTGAAGGTCCACGCGTGCACCACCTACGCGTTTGGGTGCGGGGCCGCGTTCCTTCTTCCACTCATTGCGGAAGGAGGTCTTGGGGGGTGCGGGGATGTCACGGTATTCGGTCCAGCCGCCAACGATACCGGGCAGCTTAGTGATTTTGCCCTTCTTACCGGTAATGAGTTTGGAGGCGGGCAGGCCCTTGGTGGCTAGGCCCATGAGTGCACCTGAGCTGAAGAGCTTCTTGGCCGTGAACATCATGGCGTCCATCTGCACGTGGCGGTCTTTCTTACCGCCAGCGAATTCGCCCTGGGCTTTTTCGTGGTCAACAGCCTTGCCGCGCAGGTGAACCAGCACGTCAGGAATGTTGATTTTGACGGGGCAGGCCTCATAGCAGGCGCCGCAGAGGGAGGAGGCGTAGGGCAGGGTGGAGTTGTACTGGTTCTCGATACCGCCGAGCTGGGGTGAGAGAATCGCACCGATAGGGCCGGGGTAGGTGGAACCGTAGGCGTGGCCACCTGCGCGTTCGTAGACAGGGCAGACGTTCATGCAGGCTGAACAGCGGATGCAGTGCAGGGCCTGGCGGCCTACCTGGTCTGCTAGGGCTGCGGTACGGCCGTTGTCCATGAGGATAACATGCAGGTTCTGGGGGCCATCGCCGGGGGTTACACCGGTCCACATGGAGGTGTAGGGGTTCATGCGCTCACCGGTGGATGAGCGGGGCAGCAACTGGGTGAAGACCTCAAGGTCCTGCAGGGTCGGCAGGAGTTTTTCGATGCCCATGAAGGTAATGAGGGTATCGGGCAGGGTCAGGCACATGCGGCCGTTACCCTCAGATTCTACGATGGTCATGGTGCCAGTTTCGGCGATACCGAAGTTCACGCCGGAGACAGCGACCTTGTTGGTCAGGAACTTTTCACGCAGACGGTAGCGGGAGGCGTCCGCCAGTTCTGAGGGGTCGTTGCTGAGGTTGGGGTCTACGCCCTCAATCTTCTTGAGGAAGATGTCGCGAATTTCGGTGCGGTTGCGGTGAATTGCGGGCACCAGAATGTGGGAGGGGCGGTCGTTATCGCCTAGCTGCACGATCTCTTCGGCCAGGTCGGTTTCGATGGCGTAGATGCCGTGCTCTTCTAGGAACTCGTTGAGGCCGGTCTCGGCGGTGGCCATTGACTTGATTTTGTTGACCTCGGTGACGCCTTCAGCCTGAATGAGTTTGAGGGCGATTTCGTTGGCTTCGTTAGCGTCGCGGGCCCAGTGGACATGGCCGCCGCGGGCGGTGAAGTTCTTTTCGAATTCCTGGAGGTAGGTGTCGAGGTTGGCCATGACTTTTTGTTTAATCATGGAACCTGCGGTGCGCAGATCCTGCCAGTCAGAGAGTTCTGAGATGACAGCAGCGCGCTTATCGCGGATCTTGTGGGTGGCAAAGCCCAGGTTGGCGCGTAGCTGCTCGTTCTGGAGTTCCTTCTCTGCGTATTCGGGGAAGGGCTCGAATTCAAAGATGTTACCGACGCCGTGGCGGACCTTGGGCATACCGAGTGCGGTGGTGGACATGGCTTTACTTACCTCCTGCGGTAACAGCTACGGGACCGGTGACGGTGAGCGGGTTTTCCTTGGTGGATGCAAGAATCTCTGCAAAGTGGAGGGTTTGCACGGGTGATTTCTTGCGGGAGAGCGCCCCGCCGATGTTCATTAGGCAGGATGAGTCGCCACCGGTGCAGACGGAGGCTCCGGTTGCTTCAATGTTCTCGACCTTGTCGTTGACCATGGCCCCGGAGGTGTCTGCGTTCTTGAAGGAGAAGGTGCCACCGAAGCCACAGCACTGGTCAAGCCCGTCGATGCGGGTGTATTCCAGGCCTTCAACGGTGCGGATCAGATCTTCTTGGCGGGTGCCCAAGCCGAGGAGGCGCATACCGTGACAGGAGGAGTGGTAGGTGACCTTCTGGGGGAAGTAGGAGCCTAGCTGTTCTGCGGCGTTAGTGATGCCGCAGACGTCGATGAGGAACTGGGAGAGTTCGAAGGAGCGGGCGGCTAGTGAGGTTGCAGCGCGGGCGGTGGCCTCGTCGCCTGCACGCTCTGCAATCATGGGCTGCTGGTGGCCCAGGGAGGCTACACAGGAGCCTGAGGGGGCAACGATAGCGTCGAAGTCCCATTCTTCAAAGGCCTGTACGTGGGTTTTGACGATGGGGTAGGCGTCGTCGAAGTAGCCCGAGTTGACGTGCATCTGGGAGCAGCAGGTCTGACCCTGCGGGAAGACGACCTCGTGGCCAAGACGCTCCAGAATATCAACGGTAGCCTTAGCTACCTTGGGGTACATTGCGTCGACGATGCACGTGGAAAACAGTGCGACACGCATGTTGGTTCTCTCTTCTTGTAGGTGGCATGGGGAACCTGTCTCTCCTCTACTGCTCAGGGTGCGCGGACGCCAGTGGCCGGGCGGGTGAGTAGGGGGCGGGAGGGACCTGTTAGATTCTTTTCCTCTTCATTCATTTAACACGATGAGGCCTGTATTACGTTACTTTGAATAGGTCATATTTTCCTGTGCAAATAATATAGCGGTCTGACCACACCGAAAAATCGGGGAGCATTCAGCCCTAGAGACCAGCGTCCGCCCGGGTGTGGAGCAACATAAGCACCCATACACCCACACAAAAACACACGCCCCCCTGCTTAAACCCACTTAATCGCAGGGGCGAAAAAATACTGCAACTATTTATCAGCCCAGCTTGGCGTAAGTGAGCTGCATCATGTAACGTAGACCTCGAAATTCAATGGTCTGACCATAGAAGGTGAGACCCCTATTTTTTTGTGCCAAGCGTCCCACAGATGTGGCGCCCGGCCACACCACACATCCCTAAGGAGAATACGGTGGAAAATACTTACACCGCTGTAACCGACGCTGTAGGAGGGAGCCTAGGGCTCAGCGCCCTCGTCTCATCCCTACCGCTGTTGGCATTCTTTATTATGCTGCTCGGCTTCAAGGCCCGCGCCCACGTCGCCGGCCTTGTCTCCCTGGTCGTAGCCCTACTCGTCGCAGTCTTCGGCTTCGGCATGCCCTGGGATTTGGCAGGCATGTCCGCCTTCCGCGGCGGCATCTACGGCCTCTTCCCCATCGTCTGGGTAATCCTCATGGCCATCTGGTTCTACCAGGTCACCGTCCTCTCAGGCCGCTTTGAAGACCTGCGCCGCACCTTCGACCTCATCGGCGGCGGCGACCTACGCATCCAAGCCATCCTTATCGCTTTCTGCTTCGGCGGTCTGCTCGAAGCCCTCGCAGGCTTCGGTGCCCCCGTAGCAATTACTGCAACCATGATCCTGGCACTAGGCGTCAAGCCCCTCAAGGCAGCAACCACCGTCCTCATCGCCAACACCGCCCCGGTAGCCTTCGGCGCAGTAGCAATCCCCATCACCACCGCAGGTGAAGTCGGCGGCAAAGACTCCGCAGCCATCGCAGCAATCGTCGGCCACCAGGCACCCTTCATCGCCTTCTTCGTCCCCTTCATCCTGCTCTGGATTCTTGATGGCATAAAGGGCCTCAAGGACGCCTGGATGCACGCAGCGGTCATCGGCCTCTCCTTCTCCGTCGCTCAGTGGTGGGCCGCTACTTACTTCGTCTACCAGCTCACCGACGTCATCGCCTGCATCGTCTCCATCGCTGCAGCAGTCGTCTTCCTCCGCTTCGTCAAGCCCCGCGGTGTGGCAGGCGTGCGCGAGCGCTACGGCATCACCGCACCGGCCGAAGCAGAACACCTGCCCGGCCGCCGCATCTGGATGGCTCTTATGCCCTACCTGGTTGTCGTCATCATCTTCGGTATCGCCAACCTCTACACCCCGCTGGTTAACTGGCTCAAGACCACCGTGGTCGAGTTCCACATGCCCCTGCTGGAGGACCGCCTGCTCCAGGCTAACGGCACCCCGGTAGACTCCGTCTACAAGTGGGCTTGGTTAGCTAACCCCGGCACCTACCTGCTCATCTCAGGTCTGCTCGTTGCCATCCTCTACGCCATCTTCAACGAAAACGGCAAGTACAAGCTGGCCATGGGCGATGCCCTGGCAGAAATTGGTCGAGTAGCCTACAAGATGCGCTGGTCAGCTGCCACCATCGCCCTGGTTCTGGCCCTGGCCTTCGTCATGAACTACTCCGGCCAGACCGTTGCCATCGGCGAATATGTAGCCTCCCTGGGTGTCGCCTACGCCTTCCTGGCCCCCGTCCTGGGCTGGGTAGGTACCGCCGTCACCGGCTCTGACACCTCAGCCAACGCCCTCTTCTCCAAGCTCCAGGTCACCGCCGCTGAGCACCTGCAAGCTAACGGTATGACCGGTGCCCACCCCGAGCTCATGCTGGCAGCCAACACCTCCGGTGGTGTGGTCGGTAAGATGATTTCACCTCAGTCCCTTGCTATTGCCGCTACCTCGGTCAATATGGAAGGTAAAGAATCAGAGATCTTCAAGTCAGTACTGAGCTGGTCCTTCATCTTGCTGATTGCAGTCTGTGTACTGGTTCTTCTGCAGGCTACCGTCTTCTCAGGCCTGATGATTGAACCCTATGTAGGCGGCCACTAAACACCAGCAGATTCAGCTATGACTCACTGGTAAACATACGGGCGGTGCAGCTCCCAACGTAACCTTACGTCGGAGCTGCACCGCCCCTTCTTATACCACCAACACACCAGGGGCACACCTCAGCCCACACTCCCCCAGCCCACACTCCCCCGTCAGATAAGCCTCTAGCTACCGCCTCAAGACCTACCCCACCGCCCCGGAAAGACTGAGCATGAAAGAAAAAGCGCCCACCTATACCGCCCTGCTCGAATCCATCGAATACCGGCTACGCCACGGCCAGCTCCGCCTAGGCGACCGGCTTCCAGGCGAACGGTCACTGGCAGAGGAATACAAGATCTCGCGGGCCTCAGTACGCGAAGCCCTGCGCATCCTCTCCGCAGTAGGTCTTATCCACTCAGGGGTAGGCTCAGGCCCTAAAGCTGGTGCCGTAGTTGTTTCAGAACCCTCTGACGCCCTAGGCTGGGCTCTGCGCATGCACATTGCCACCCGCACCCTGCCCGTTGCAGATATTGTCAGCACCCGCGTCCTACTGGAAGGTGAAGCTGCCGCCCGGGCAGCCGATGTTGCCCACCACCCCAGCCACGCCGCGTCCTTAACAAGGGCACGGCGCTACCTTGAAGAAATGGACCACACCGGCATGAGCGACGAGCGTTTCCACTTCTGTGACACCCGCTTCCACTACGAAATTTCATCGCTCGGCGGCAATATCGTCATGGACACCGTCATCGACTCTCTCCACCTAGCCACCGTGGGCTACGTACAAGAGGCCGTACCCTACCTGGAAGACTGGCAGGCAACCAAGCGAGAACTTCAAGACCAGCACCGGGCAATCTATGCAGCTGTCATAGCAGGAGACGCAGAACGTGCCCAGCGAACAGTCGCTGAGCACGTCCGTTGGTTCTACGCACTCTCAGAAATTGGGGCAGCCCACTATGAGTACCACCAAAAAGTGCGCACCGGTCAGGCTTAAGCCTGGAACTTCTGCCCGGTCAAACGCTCGTAGGCCTCCACGTAGCGGGCACGGGTCTTCTCAACCACATCGGCCGGAAGCTCAGGAACAGGGCCGGTACCGTCCCAGCCTGACTCCTCACTCTTGAGCCAGTCGCGCACATACTGCTTATCAAAGGACGCCTGGGCGCGGCCAGGCTCGTAGTCCTCCGCATCCCAGAAACGGGAGGAATCGGGGGTCAGAACCTCATCGCCCAGGGTGATTTCACCGCGGTAAGAATCGGTGCCGAACTCAATCTTGGTATCAGCCAGAATGATGCCGCGCTCACGGGCAATCTTCTCAGCAGTTTCGTAGACGTAGAGGGTCAGCTCCTGCAAACGGTCAGCGATAGCTTCACCCACCTCAGCGTCAAGCTCTTCACGGGTAATGGGCTCATCATGTTCACCCACCTCAGCCTTGCCGGTGGGAGTGAAAAGGGCAGGCTCCAGGCGGGAACCATCAACCAAACCGACAGGTAGCTCAAATTCGTTGACCTTACCGGTCTTGCGGTAGGCTTCTAGGCCTGATCCGGTCAGGTAACCGCGAACGATGCACTCAACGGGGAACATGTTGAGGGACTTACAGATCATGGCACGGCCAGCTACGACCTCAGGAACGTCGGTAGAAAGCACATGGTTAGGCACGCCTTTGAGCTGCTCAAACCACCAGAGGGACATCTGGGTCAGGATCTTACCCTTATCGGGGATTTCGGTGGGTAGCACCTGGTCAAAGGCGCTGATACGGTCGGAGGCAACTACCATGACGGACCCGGCACGCAGTTCGGCGTCGTCCTTGACGTTCAGGCCGGTTACGTCCTGGGTGTCTTCATCGGGGATGTAGAGGTCGCGCACCTTGCCGGAATATACGTGCTTCCAACCGGGAATATCTACGGGAGTATGGCTCATGGTTTTCTCCTGGGAGTGTGCAGGTGGGGTTGTGGGGCAATGATAGAAGTGACTGCCCTCCGCAAAGGCGGCGGGCAGTCACAGAAAATTATTTCTGGGCAGGAATCTGGATACGATTCTCAGCAGCAGCAAGGGCAATATCTGAGCGGTACTGAGCACCTTCCCAGCTAATATCGCGCACGCCAGCGTAAGCAGCTTCGCGGGCCTCAATAAGGTTCTGGCCCAGAGCAACAACAGCAAGCACACGGCCACCGGCGGTGACGATGTGCTCACCATCGACGGTGGTACCGGCGTGATCTACATGCACGTTCTCACGCTGGTTAGCAGCGTCAAGACCGGTAATAGCGTCACCCTTACGAGGGGTCTCAGGGTAGTTCTCTGCGGCCATGACCACGTCAACAGCGGTGCGGGGGTCCCAGTCTAAAGTGAGGTCAGCAGGCAATTCGCCCTTGGCAGCAGCCATTAGCACGCCACTGAGGGGGGTGCGCAGGCGGGCCAGCACGGCCTGGGTTTCAGGGTCGCCAAAACGGGCGTTGAATTCAATGACGCGAATACCGCGTGAGGTGGCAGCCAAACCACAGTAAAGCACGCCCACAAAAGGAGTGCCACGGCGGGCCATCTCATCAACGGTGGGCTGGGCTACGCGCTCAATGACTTCTTCAACGAAACCTTCAGGCAGCCAAGGAAGGGGGGTGTAAGCACCCATACCGCCGGTGTTGGGGCCTTCATCGTTATCGAAAATACGCTTGAAGTCCTGGGCAGGTGAAAGGGGCAGGCAGGTTCTGCCATCAGAAATCACAAAGAGGGAAACTTCGGGGCCATCCAGGTACTCTTCGATGACCACAGTGCCGCCAGCGGTAAAACATGATTCAGCGTGAGCCAGGGCAGCATCGAAATCTTCGGTGACAACGACGCCCTTACCGGCAGCCAAGCCGTCATCCTTCACCACATAGGGGGCACCAAAGGTATTCAGGGCCTCTTCTGCCTCTGCACGGTTGGTAGCTACCTTGGCCATTGCGGTAGGCACATCGGCGCTAGCCATGACCTCCTTAGCGAAAGCCTTAGAACCTTCAAGCAGGGCAGCAGCCTTCGAGGGGCCAAAGACGGGGAAGCCCGCTTCACGCAGGGTATCTGAGACACCGGCGACCAGGGGAGCTTCAGGGCCGATGACGACCAAATCAGCAACTAGCTCCTGTGCCAGGGCAAGAGCTGCTTGGGGGTTATTTGCATCGATAGCATGCACGGGGACATCTTGTGCGATGCCCGCGTTACCGGGTGCTGAGTGCACCTCAGTTACTGCTGAATCTTTGAGGAGTGCTCGGATAATTGCGTGTTCACGACCGCCAGGGCCCAATACCAAAACCTTCATTCTTTTAGGCTACCGGCAAGGTCACGATTTGATGAAGTTTTTAAGCGCAGTTTGGGAGCTTTTTGCAGGAGATTTTTTGAGGACGCCAACCGCCCCCTCTCTTTCCCGGGGCCACTAGCTGCCCAGCGGCGTCCGCGCCCGTCCGTACTGAGCCGTCCGTACTGAGCCTTCCGTACTGAGCCTTCCGTACTGAGCCTTCCGTACTGAGCCCACTCGCCTGCCACAGAACATTCACCGCCCTCTCCGCATTTATTCTGGTTTACCCGCAACTAGTTGCGGTACTTTCAGAATAAGTGCGGAAAGAACCGATGGTCATTTCTCTATCCTTCTTACTCCCCCGCGCATCAAACAGTGAATAACGGCCTGCGGCCTATTCATGAGGTCATCCCAGGTAGCCCGAACGACCGTCCACCCCATAAGCTCAAGCGACCGTTGCCGCAGGGTATCCCTACGTAGCTGCTCCTCCGCCGGACGATAGGCACCGTAGTACTTATGTAAACCATCAACCTCTAGCAAGAGTTTCAATGACTCCCAGGCAAAATCTGAACGATACACTCTACCGTCGTGAGTCCTTATTTCTAGTTGCTGACAAGGGCGCTC
Source organism: Rothia sp. 88186D007BW (assembly GCF_053544215.1). Taxonomy (NCBI): domain Bacteria; kingdom Bacillati; phylum Actinomycetota; class Actinomycetes; order Micrococcales; family Micrococcaceae; genus Rothia; species Rothia sp. 88186D007BW. Next base: position 244,882 of record NZ_JBPPTR010000001.1, read on the forward strand.
AAGATTAGACTGCACAATTCTGAACATTGCCAACGATTCAAGAGGGGACTCAGTCAAAGCACTCATCGACTCAGCAATAAGAGGAAAGCTACTCGTTCCATAGCCACTGACGCTTATGAGCTGGGCACGCACATCGTGATAACTCACCTGTGCACGGTGCAGAAAATAGTCTGTGATCGCCAAGGCCTGAACCACAGGCAACGTTCGAGCGCAGTCAAGGACGGTCGTTAGCGGGTCTGTAACTGAAAAACCGGCCACCTCATAAGCTACCTCACACACCTCTGGCCGGGAGCTATGATACCTAACCTGGCTATGGTGCCGATGGTTAGAACGGGGAAGGGACAATTCAACCCTGGTGGGCAATCTAAAGAGAGGGGCGCCCCATACAAGCGCAGCAGATGCGTGACTGAGCACTGCCTGCCGGTGAGATGTTGCCAGCGCTAAGGTCACAGCGATACACCTCTCTTCAGGCATGAACTGCCGACTTTCTGTAGCTGAGATGTAGACGCCCCGCGTAAGTCTAATGAGCTCACCTCTTCGGTGCATAGCGCCAATGAGGTTTTTGCTCAGCCCTTCAAGATTAAGCTGTTGAGATGTTTTGACCTTGGCGGCGAGGCCTTCAATTCTGTCATGCATGGGACAACTCTTGCAGAGCATCCGTAGGCGCTCAAGCACCATTTTTAAATCTGTGGATAGCTTCGGTTATGCCTTGCCAGAGCATGCTTCGGCCCTGTGGAGAAAGTTGCAACAAAAGGTCATAGTTGAAGCCCGCATTTATTCTGGTTTACCCGCAACTAGTTGCGGTGTTTTCAGAATAAGTGCGGGCTTTGCTCAATTCAGTGGTCAGAGCTACCCAGTAGACTGGAGGGCATGCAGACTTTTACCGCGCAGCAGGCAGCAGAGCTGGCCCTCGTCACCCGTGGCGATTTCATTGAATCTCGGCATGTGGGATCGCTGGTGGTGCTAGCACCGGATGGTTCTGTGGCCCTGAGTTTAGGTGCCCCTGAGGCTCTTATCTATGCCCGCTCCGCGCTCAAGCCCTTGCAGGCTATTGCCTCGATGAATGCGGGGGCTGAGTTGCAGGGGGCCCAGATTGCTTTGGCTGCGGGGTCTCATACCGGTTCTTTTGAGCATATGAAGGTTGCCCAGTCGGTGCTGGCTGAGGCTGGGCTGACGGCTGAGGCCCTGCTCTGCCCGCCAGCTTGGCCCGCAGACGAGCCCAGCTACCAAGCCCTGATCACAGCTGGGCACGGTAAGCAGCGCCTGGCCTTTAACTGTTCTGGCAAGCATGCAGCTTTCTTGTGGGCTTGTGTGAAGTCGGGCTGGTCGACAGATAATTACACTGACCCAGAGCACCCTTTACAGGAGCTGGTCTTGCAGACCGTTGAGCAGTTCACCGGTGAGACGCCCCAGCATGTGACAGTGGACGGGTGCGGTGCCCCTGCTGTTGCGACTTCTCTGGTGGGGTTGGCTCGGGCTTATTCTGTTTTGGGGTTAGCGGTTGAGAATATCAAGGCTGATGCTCGTGCCGCCACTGTGGCAACAGCTATGGTTGACTATCCCGAATATGTTCATGCCAGTGGCCGCTCAGATACTGTGCTAGCTGAGACTCTTGACGCTGTAGTCAAGCGGGGGGCTGAGGGTGTGCTGGCTATCGGTTTGCGTTCTGGGGCTTCGGTGGCGGTGAAGATGTTAGATGGTTCTAACCGGGCTGCTTGGCTTGTTGCTGTGCGGGCTTTGCAGGCGGCTGGCTTCGTGGAGGGTGAGGTTGCTGACAGGGCTGTTACTGGGACGACTTTCCCCATCACCGGCGGGGGCCAGCCGGTGGGTTCTATCAAGCCTGGGGCTGCTTTTGAGGGGCTCCTCTAATGGCAATTCGCCGCAAGATCACCGAGGCGGACGGCATGGCCGCCATCGCCCAGGTTCGGCAGGTTTTTGAGACAACAGAAAATCAGGACGCCTGCGCGGCGGCTTTTGCTGCCCTGACGCGGGGTGTGCGGGCGGCGGCCGTCCGCTTTTTGCTGGAAGAGCTGGCCACTTTGGCTCCGGGGAATTCTGTGGAGGTGCGGGTTCCGCCTTTTGGGGTGACTCAGTGTATTGCGGGGCCGCGCCACACCCGCGGTACTCCTCCAAATGTTATTGAAACTGATGCGCTGACTTGGTGCGCTATCACCTTGGGTTATTCCAGTTGGCAGGAGTCTGGCCCCGCTATTTCGGCCTCAGGGTTGCGGGCAGATGTGAGTAGCTATCTGCCGTTGCTTTAGTCTATTACTGGTATCTGGATCTTTATTCTGTGCCCGGTGTGTGCAGGGGCTTGATAAGGTTGGTCTTTATGAGCATTTTGTCGCGATTTCGCCGCCCTATTGGGCCTGCTGCCCCACTCACTGAGCAAGAGAAACAGGCTGCGCCCGGCCAGCACTTTGTGCCGGCGTCCGCGCCTGAGCGTGCTCATCTGACGGTGCGCCGTGCCCCCTCTCTGCCAGCTTTCGCTATCACTGGCCTGCTGATCGGCCTTATTGTAGCTTTTGTGGTGACGATTCTCGGCCCTGAGAACCCCAGCTACACTTTCGGCGCGGTCTACGGTGTGATGGCGGTAATTTTTGGTGCCCTGTGCGCTGGTGCCGCTACTGTGGTGGCGCTTCTGCTCGATAAGCGCTCAACTAGGCGCACCACCACCTACCAGGCTGTCAGTAGCCAGGAATAAAATACCAGGCCACGAACTGGGTGGTGGGCTCTACTTATCAGTAGCGCATCGGGCAGGTACACTTAATTACTGTTCACTTGCTCAGGTGCGCCATTCTGCGCTGTAGAGCGAGATAGCCACCCTCACATACAACAAGAGACGGAAAACCACCTTGGCTCGTCCTGACGGAAAACTATCCTTCGACCTTGACCCTGTTGACCACGGACCTAAAGACGAATGCGGCGTCTTTGGTGTTTGGGCCCCGGGCGAAGATATCGCTAAGCTCACCTACTACGGCCTCTACGCCCTGCAACACCGTGGCCAGGAGTCGGCCGGTATCGCTACCAGCGACGGCAAGCACCTGAACGTATATAAAGATACTGGTCTGGTCTCCCAGGTTTTTACGGAGGCTATCCTCAAAACATTGACCGGTCATATGGCTGTAGGTCACTGCCGCTATTCCACCACCGGCGGTAACATCTGGCAGAATGCGCAGCCTACACTGGGCGATACCCCTCATGGCACCTTGGCTCTAGCCCACAACGGCAACCTGGTTAACTCTGCTGATCTCTATGACCGTCTGCTGGCTAAGAACGGGGGCAAGCGCCCTGAACGCGGCGAACTAGCCCAGGGCAATACCACTGATACCGCCTTGGTGACGGCCCTGCTCAAGGACCACGATTTTGACAGCCTTGAAGAGGCGATGCTCGATTTGCTCCCCACTCTTTCCGGTGCTTTCTGCCTGGTCTTCATGGACGAGAACACCCTCTATGCCGCACGTGACCCCCAGGGTGTGCGCCCGCTGGTCTTAGGCCGCTTGGAGCGCGGTTGGGTTATCGCCTCAGAAACTGCTGCTCTTGATATTGTGGGCGCATCTTTCGTCCGCGAAGTGGAGCCTGGCGAGTTCGTCACTATTGATCAGGACGGTCTGCGGTCCCAGCGCTTCGCCGAGGCTAAGCCGGCAGGGTGCGTCTTTGAGTACGTCTACTTAGCCCGCCCTGATACCACTATCACCGGTCGTAGCGTCTACGATTCCCGTGTGGAGATGGGCCGCCAGCTCGCGCGCGAGCACAAAGTTGACGCTGATTTGGTGATACCTACCCCTGAGTCGGGCACCCCGGCTGCTATCGGCTACGCAGAAGAATCGGGCATTCCTTTCGGTAATGGCCTGGTCAAGAACGCCTATGTGGGCCGTACCTTTATCCAGCCCTCACAGACTATCCGCCAGCTGGGTATCCGTTTGAAGCTCAACCCTCTGCGTTCTGTGGTGGAGGGCAAGCGCCTGGTGGTTATTGATGATTCCATCGTGCGCGGTAACACCCAGCGCGCCCTGGTGCGTATGCTCCGCGAGGCCGGGGCCAAAGAAGTGCACGTGCGGATTTCTTCCCCGCCGGTTAAGTGGCCTTGCTTCTACGGCATTGACTTTGCTTCCCGCTCTGAGCTGATTGCTAACGGGCTGACTATTGAAGAGATTGGTAAGTCTTTGGGCGCTGACTCTCTGGGCTTCATCTCTGAAGATGGCATGATTGCCGCAACCGAACAGTCCCGCGAGCGCCTGTGTACGGCTTGTTTTACTGGTGAGTACCCTATTGAGCTACCGAGCGAAGATCGCCGGGGTAAGTCTATTCTTGATGATGCTCAGGGTGGGCCGCTTTCTGGTACTGCCGCTGAGGTGACGGTGGAGCGTCCTGTTGCGCAGAAGCCTTCTACTGCTCAGGCGGTGTCGATTGATACTCGCCCTGGCACTAAGTCCCTTGAGCAGAAGTTTGGTGATGTCGCAGAGGTGTCCCCTCGTGCCGGCTCGTGTGAGCCTGGCCCTGATTCAGAGCTTGAAGATTTAGTTCTTCCCCAAGATACGATTCCTGCCGATTCGACCGGCACTGACCGAGAGGCCCGCTAAATGAGCGAGAACCAGAATGCAGTTACCTACGCTTCGGCTGGCGTAGATGTTGAGGCGGGCGACCGCGCTGTTGAGTTGATGAAGGACGCCGTTAAGGCAACTCACGGGGCCGGTGTGGTTGGCGGTGTGGGTGGCTTTGCTGGCCTCTTTGACCTGTCTGTGCTTAAGGACTACCGCAAGCCTTACTTGGCGACTTCTACCGATGGTGTGGGCACTAAAGTGGCTATCGCCCAGAAGCTGGATATTCACCACACCATTGGCCATGACCTGGTGGGTATGGTGGTGGATGACATCGTTGTTACCGGTGCCCGCCCGCTCTTTATGACTGACTACATTGCTACCGGCAAGGTAGTACCTGAGCGCATTGCTGATATTGTGCGCGGTGTAGCTGAGGGTTGTTCTTTGGCTGGTACCGCCCTGGTTGGTGGTGAGACTGCTGAGCACCCTGGCCTGCTGGCTGAGGATGAGTACGATGTGGCTGGTGCTGCTACCGGTATTGTTGAGGCTGATGAGCTGTTGGGCCCTGACCGTGTGCGTGAGGGCGATGTGCTGATTGCTATGGCTTCAAGCGGTATTCACTCTAACGGCTATTCTCTGGTGCGTAAGGTGCTTTCGGTTGCTGGCTGGGAGTATGAGCGTGAGGTGGCTGAGCTGGGCCGTACCTTGGGTGAGGAGCTTCTTGAGCCTACCCGCATTTACACCGCTGATTGTCTGGACCTCATTGAGGCTTTCCCGGTCAACGGTGAGGACGGGCAGACCGGTTCTGGTGTGCGCGGCTTCTCGCATGTGACCGGTGGCGGTCTGGCTGCTAACCTGGCCCGTGTGCTGCCTGTAGGTACTGTGGGCGTGGTGGAGCGTTCTACCTGGGAGATTCCCGCTATCTTCAAGCTGATTGGTGAGCTGGGCTCTGTGCCCCAGGCTGACCTGGAACGAACCCTAAACCTGGGTGTGGGCATGATTGCTGTTGTTGACCCGTCTGTTGCTGATGCGGCTGTTGAGCGTCTGAATAAGCGTGGTTTGCCTTCTTGGGTACTGGGTACTGTGCAGAAGGACGACGGTGCCTACCAGGGTAACTCTGATTATGTGCAGGGTGCTAAGGGCGTGGACGGCGGCGCGGCAGTGCTGCTGGGGTCCTATAAGTAACGTAGTAGTTCAGTAGAAGGATTGCTCAGCGTTTCTGTTTTATTTTAATAAATTATAAGTGGCGGTTTCCGTACGGAAGCCGCCACTTGTTATGCTCTGGATTTCTTCGATAAAGACGCGATCTCCTTCTCTATCTCTTCACGTATTGTTGGCAGCTCCTACCCACATCGAAAAGCCCGCCACCGGTGGTTACCGGTGGCGGGCTGTGTTGATGGTAGGGGAAGAACCCGCGTGGTGGTACGCGGGTTACTTCTCCTGATAATCGTCGGCGTACTTGTCTGCGTACTCTGCGTAGTCGTCTTCGTCATCGTACTGATAACCAGACGTCTTGGGCTTTGAGCTGGTGCTCTTGCTCAGTTCGCGTTCGAGTGCAGTGTAGTCGGTGTCGGGGCTGAAGTACTTCATCTCCCGAGCCTGCCGAGTTGCTTTAGCCTTCTGACGGCCGCGCCCCATGGCGAGACCCCCTCTTTATCGCTCATATCTGGACACCCGCGTATACGCAAGGGTGTGCCAGAAAAACTTTCAGTCTTTTCTGTATTTAAGGGTACATGTTTTTGAGCGTCTTTGCTTGCCTGTTCGCCACATGAGATGTAAGAAACTCAGTTTGAGTCTTTGAGTTTACGCGTAAGAGTGTAGAGGGCGTCTGTGACGTCGGACCGCCAGAGGTAGGTGGCGCGGGCGTCCGCGCGGCCTGGGCCTTGGTTGATGACGGCGATGGGCTTACCTGCTCGGGCGAAGTCCAGGGCTATTTTGTAGGAGCTCATGACGGCAAGTGACGAACCGAGTACCAGTAGAGATGAGGCTTTCTCCCCTAGTTCTTTGACGGCCTGTTTACGAGTATGAGGGACGGGCTCGCCGAAGTAGACGACGGCGGGTTTGAGTTTGGTGGACCCGCAGGTAAGGCATCCGACCATCTGAAAGTCGCTGATGAAGCGGGTATCAATTTCTGCGTCCCCATCGGGGTTGACCTGCAAGGTGCTGCTGGTGAGGCGCTGCAGGTAGCCGGGGTTAGCGGCGTCGATTCGGGAGTCGAGGGAGGTGCGCCCTTCGTTGGCTCCGCAGTCAAGGCATTGGATGCGGGAGAGGTCCCCGTGTAGGGTGATAACTTTTTGGGAGCCTGCTGCGGTGTGGAGCCCATCAACATTTTGGGTGATCAGGCCGGTGAGTTTTCCTTGGTTTTCAAGCTCTGCTAGTAGGTAGTGGGCAGTGTTGGGACGGGCCCGGTTCATGTGCCGCCAGCCGACGAAGGAGCGGGCCCAGTAGCGTTGCCTGGCTACCTCATCGAAACGGAATTCTTGGTAGGTCATGGGCCTGTGGTTGCGCAGGGAGCCGGCTGGGCCACGGTAGTCGGGTATGCCTGATCCGGTGGATATGCCGGCCCCGGTCAGTACCAGCACCTGCCCCTTGTCGATGAGGTGGCTGATGCCGTCCGCCGCTAGCTGGGGGTCGGTGGGCTGGGTTGTTTCGGTGACGACTCTGTCGATGGAGCGGAGGGCTGCGGCGTGGGTGGCTGCAATGTCTTTTTGGGCGGTAATGGACGCGGACGCCCCGGCAAAGCGCGTATCGAGCTTCCCGGGCACGGGGTGGGGCTGTGTTTGGTTCACTCTCCTAGTCTAAAAGAGAAAGACCCTATAGTTTTTCTCTTTACCCCGAGACAATCTGGAGGGTCAAGAGAAAAACTATAGGGTCAGTTCTGCTAGGTGGTTACTCGGCGGTGACGACCAGGCCGTCGACGGCAACATCAGGGTTGACGTCTACGCGCACGGTGTCGCCGTCTTTGATGGCACCGGCCAGGATTCCCTTGGCTAGGCGGTCACCAATTTCGCGTTGAACCAGGCGGCGTAGCGGGCGGGCACCGTAGGCCGGGTCGTAGCCTGCCAGGCCCAGCCACTCGGTGGCGGCGTCCGTCACGTCTAGGGTCAGGCGGCGGTCTTCCAGGCGGCGGGCCATGGAGTCGATCTGTAGGGCCACGATGGAGGCCAGGTCCTCGGCTGAGAGGGGCTCGAACATGATGACCTCATCCAGGCGGTTGAGGAATTCGGGCTTGAAGCTGGCGTTGACGGTGTTCATCACAGCGGTCTTGCGGGCTTCTTCATCGAGGTTCTGGTCAATCAGGAATTGGGATCCCAGGTTGGAGGTCAGAATCAGAATGACGTTGCGGAAGTCCACGGTGCGACCTTGACCGTCGGTGAGGCGACCGTCATCGAGTACCTGCAGGAGGATGTCGAAGACCTCAGGGTGGGCTTTTTCTACCTCGTCGAGCAGAACCACAGAGTAGGGGCGGCGGCGGACAGCTTCGGTGAGCTGGCCGCCTTCCTCGTAGCCGACGTAGCCGGGAGGGGCACCGACCAGGCGGGCCACGGCGTGCTTTTCGGAGTACTCGCTCATGTCAATACGCACCAGGGCGCGCTCGTCATCGAACTGGAACTCTGCCAGGGCTTTAGCTAGCTCGGTTTTACCCACACCGGTGGGGCCTAGGAAGAGGAAGGAGCCGATGGGGCGGTCGGGGTCGGAGATACCGGCACGGGAGCGGCGCACAGCATCAGCAACGGCGGTGACAGCCTGACGCTGGCCGATGAGGCGCTTGCCCAGTTCGTCTTCCATGTGCAGGAGTTTTTCTGATTCACCTTGGAGCATACGCCCGGCGGGGATGCCGGTCCAGGATGAGATGACCTCTGCGATGTCATCGGCGGTGACTTCTTCAGAGACCATGGACTCTTCGGTGGCGGTGCTCTCAGCTTGCTGGGCTGCTGCTAGTTCTGCTTCTAGGGCGGGAATTTCGCCGTAGAGCATACGGGAGGCTTCGGCCAGGTTGCCTTCACGCTGGGCTACTTCGGCTTTGGAGCGTAGCTCATCGATCTGGGTTTTGAGGTCACCGACCCGGTTGAGCCCGGCTTTTTCGGCTTCCCAGCGGGCGTTGAGGGCGTCCAGTTCTTCCTTCTTGTCGGCCATATCTGCCCGGAGGGCTTCTAGGCGTTCGATGGAGGCGGGGTCGGTCTCGTTGGCCAGGGCCAGTTCTTCCATGGTGAGGCGGTCAACGGCACGGCGCAGGGCATCGATTTCTTCGGGTGCTGAGTCGATTTCCATGCGCAGGCGGCTGGCTGCTTCGTCGATGAGGTCGATGGCCTTATCGGGGAGCTGGCGGGAGGGGATGTAGCGGTTAGAGAGGTTGGCTGCGGCGACCAGGGCGGAGTCTGCGATGGCGACCTTGTGGTGGGCTTCGTAGCGTTCTTTGAGACCGCGCAGAATACCGATGGTGTCTTCGACGCTGGGTTCACCCACGTAGACCTGTTGGAAGCGGCGTTCTAGGGCGGCGTCCTTTTCGATGTTTTCGCGGTATTCATCTAGGGTGGTTGCACCGATCAGGCGTAGTTCGCCGCGGGCTAGCATGGGTTTGAGCATGTTGCCGGCGTCCATTGACCCTTCGGAGGCTCCTGCACCAACGACGGTGTGAATTTCGTCGATGAAGGTGACGATTTGCCCTTCGGACTTCTTGATGTCTTCGAGGACGGCTTTGAGGCGTTCTTCGAATTCGCCGCGGTATTTGGCACCGGCGACCATGGCACCAAGGTCTAGGGAGATGAGGGTTTTGCCGCGGAGGGATTCGGGGACGTCCCCTGAGACCATGCGCTGGGCTAGGCCTTCGACGACGGCGGTTTTACCGACGCCGGGTTCACCGATGAGTACGGGGTTGTTTTTGGTGCGGCGGGAGAGCACCTGGATGACGCGGCGGATTTCGCTATCGCGCCCGATGACGGGGTCTAGTTTGCCTTCGCGGGCGACGGCGGTTAGGTCGGTGCCGTATTGTTCTAGGGCACCGAAGGTGCCTTCGGGGTCGGGGGTGTTCACGGTGCGGTCTCCTCTCACCATCGGAATGGTTTCTTCAATGGTTTTTTCGGTGGCTCCGGCCTGGTGCAGGGCGCGGGCGGTGGCGTCGTCACCGGCTGCAAGTGCTAGGAGCAGAATTTCGGTTGAGATGTAGGTGTCGCCCAGTTGGGTTGCTTTGGTTTGGGCTGTTTGGATGGCGGTTAGGACGGCGCGGCTGGGCTGGGCTTGGGCGGTTGAAGTGCCTTCTACCTTGGGGAGCTTTGAGATTTCGGTGGACGCCGCCAGTGAGATGGCGTCCACGTCTAGGCCTGCGGTTTTAAGGACGGCTACTGCCACTCCCCCGCGTTGGTCCATGAGGGCTTTGAGGAGGTGGGGTGTGTCGAGGGTGGGGTTGCCTGCTGTTTGGGCGTTCATGGTGGCTGCCGAGAGCGCTTCTTGGCTCTTGGTGGTGAATTGTGCCTTCATTCTTCTCTTTCTGTGCGTAGGTTATTCGTTCAAAGTTGAGTGTGATTCACTCAAGCCTTAACTTGAGTCTACTACACTCAACCTACATGTACTAGAGATTCAGACAAGCTTTAATGTGAAAGTCACCCACAGGCCCTAGCCACTACAGACGGGCAGGTAGGCTGATACCTATGAGCAGACTTGAAGCTATTTTCTTTGACCACGACGGAACCCTAGTAGATACCGAGCCCCTATGGGCTGAGGCTAAAACCGCACTGACCGCCGAATTTGGGGCCAGTTGGACCGAACACGATACGCTCATGACCCTGGGCAAACCTGCTGCACTGACTTTTTCTCGCATGCAGGAGCTTGGTGCAGATGCTTCTGCTGATGAACTCTATGACCGGCTAAAAGCTAAGATGTCAGTTCTTCTTAAGGACGCCCGCCTTGAGCTTATACCGGGCATTGAGGCGCTCCTGGCTCAGGTAGCTGAGGCGGGCGTCCCCGCCGGAATTGTTACCAATGCTACGACCGAGGTTGCAACTCATACTGCCAAGCTAGCACCGCAGGGTCTTTTTAAGACTTTTGTGACCGATGAGCAGGTCACTCATGCTAAACCTGACCCCGAGCCTTATCTACTGGCAGCCCGCAATTTGGGGGTTGACCCGGCCTACTGTGTTGCGGTGGAAGATTCTATTTCTGGTACGCAAAGCGCCATGTCAGCGGGCATGAAGGTGGTCGTAGTGCCCGGCATTATCCAGGTGCCCGAGCACCTGGGCCACGCCCGTTACGACCATACAGAACTTACTCTCGACAAAATCCGGGCACTCATCGAGAGGTAGACGATAGAGCTACTGCATGGCAAAGGCGGGCCTATCACGTAATAGGCCCGCCTTTAGCGCAGCTTGGGTGCATTTATGCTTATTTGAGGTTTCCCGTGCCATCTTCCAGGTGCCCGCGCAGGAACCATTGGAAGAGTTCCAGTTCAGCGGTCTGACCAATAAGCAAATCTTCTGTGATGGGATCGCTATCGCCCACCTTGGCAATGGCGGCGCGGTGGTCTTCAACCACCACGTTGTAGACCTCGTTCAGGGCACGAATATGAGTTAGAGCATCTGCGCGGTCAACATCGTATTCAGCCCAGGTGCGCTTTTCGACCAAATCGCCCGAGAGACCGTTAGGAGTTACCCCCATGGTGGCCATGCGCTCGGCAATGGCATCAACGAATCCGCGCACCAGGTTGACTTGGGGGTCCAGCATCTCGTGAACAGCGATGAAATTGGGGCCTACGACATTCCAGTGAGCATGCTTGAGTACCAGGTGCAGGTCGTTCAGAGCATGCAGGCGAAGCTGCAGAATATCGGCTACATGATGGCCTGACTCTTCGGTGAGGCCGGGGACGGTAAATGATGCGTACTTGCTCATAGCAGGTTTTCCTATCCTTAGATTGCCGGGCTAGGCAGGCGAGCCCGGGGGAGACTGTCTATATCTAACACTATGCATCTAGCCACACCTTTTCAAGGCTTATCCTGAATAAATCATAATAATCCGTATCTGGCTAAAGAACGTAATAAGTGTTCCCCTGTGCAGAAGCATAATTACCGTTCCTGCACATTCATTCCTGCACCTCATTGCTCAGCCTAGAAGCCAATTAATCTTGTTTGCACCACAATTAACCGCCCTTTACAATATTTAAAGCAGAGAAAAGGTGAAACGCCATGTCAGAAGCCGCCCCCCGCACTCCCTCCCAGCAGCCAAGTAGCGCACAGGTTCGCCGCTGGCGCCGCTATCTTGCCGAAGAAATCTCCGAAGCACGCATCTACGCAGCTCTAGCGGATCGAGCTGAGGGCAAAGAAGCAGAAATTCTGAGAGAAGTTGCTCAGGCTGAGCTCCGCCACCAGGAGCACTGGCGCACACTGCTAGGTGAGTATGCCCACCCTGAGCCTCGTCCGTCTGTCTCTGCTCGTTTCCTCGAACTTCTTGCCAAAAATTTTGGGTCTGTTTTCGTCCTTGCCCTGGCTCAGCGATCTGAGGGGCGTTCCTCCTATGCAGAAGATTCAGACGCCACTGAAGCCATGGCTGCTGATGAGGCAATCCACGAAGAGATTGTGCGTGCACTCTCCGCCTCAGGGCGCGAGAAACTCTCTGGTAATTTCCGTGCAGCAGTTTTTGGTGCCAATGACGGTTTGGTCTCGAACGCGGCCCTTATTATGGGCGTGGGCGCCACCGGTGTGAGCAGCTCTATGGTGCTCCTTTCGGGTGTGGCGGGCCTACTTGCTGGTGCTCTTTCTATGGCGGCCGGTGAGTTTGTTTCTGTGCGCTCCCAGCGTGAACTTCTGGATGCCTCCCAGCCGACCCAGGTCACTCTTGATGTGGCTCATCAGCTCGATATTAACCAGAATGAGCTTGAGCTGATTTATAAGGCCCGTGGCATGAGTGAAGAGGACGCCCGCCACCGCGCCATGGAACGCTTTGGCTACTTCTCATGTGACTGTGACCCCTCTCTGTCTTTCCGTGAGATAGGTGAGGGGGAAGAAGTTGAGGGCTCCCATGACGCACTGGGGAGCGATGTGGGGGCTGCGGCCTCAAGTTTTTGTTTCTTTGCCTCTGGTGCCCTTATCCCGATTCTTCCTTACATCTTTGGTATGTCTGGTGGGGCGGCCATGCTCATTTCTATGCTGCTGGTAGGTTTTGCCCTCATGGTCACTGGCGGGGTGGTGGGCCTGCTTTCTGGTGCTTCACCCTTCAAGCGGGGCCTGCGTCAGCTAGCTATCGGCTACGGGGCTGCCCTGGCAACCTATCTACTGGGTCTGCTGTTCAATACGGCGGTAATGTAAGGTTCTAGAGGCTTATTCAAAAGTAGACACGCACCCCACACCCACCAACTAGACAACGGCCCCACCCGCGGCAAAAATATGAGCGTTAAATCTCTACAAATAACCTCAAGCCATACC